>NZ_JBBLZC010000020.1:0-95631 GCF_037908215.1 Benzoatithermus flavus
CGGCCTGAAGCGCCGAGCCGTCATGCCAGGGGGACGGCGTGCGAAGCTGACCAGGCCCACGAGGCGCAGACCGCGGCGCCGGATGACCCTCCCACGCTCCGCGCCGCTGGCTCCGGCCGAGGTGGGCGGGCTATCGTCGCCTCGGCCACCTCACTTGCCCGAAGGAGCCGTCATGGAGCCCTCCGCCGCCACGCCATCCGAGAGCACGAGCCGCTTCGGCGCCGTCCTGCTCCATCTCGGGCTCTACGTCTTCATGCTGGTCTGGTCGGTCGTGGGCCTCTTCTTCACCCGGCTCGATCCGCGCTACAGCGTGCTCTACTGGGAGGCCACGACCATCGTCTTCGCGCTGATCGCGATCGCGCGCGTGCTCGTGCGCGGCGGCGCGCGGCGCCATGTCCTGGCGCTGAAGCAGCTCGCCCACTGGGGCGCCTTTCTCGTCGCCATGCTCCTCCTGCACACGCGGCAGGTGACGAGCGTGCTCACCGACGACGCACTGGGCCTCGTCCTGCTGCTGCTCTTGGCACTCGCCACCTTCCTCGACGGCCTCTACGTCGACTGGCGTTTTTGCGTCGTGGGCGCCTTGCTCGCGATCGGGGTCGTCGTGCTGGCAGCGCTCTCGAACGTGCTCCTGATCCTGCTCCTTCTGCTGCTCGTGGGCCTCGCTGTCCTCTACTTCCTCCGCCATCTCGCCCGGGAAGAGACCGAGCCCGGCGTCTGATCCGGCGGGCTTCAGCCGCGCCTGGTCTCGAACAGAGGCTTGATGCCGGAGAGGCTGGGCGCGCGCGGCCGGTCCGGCTCGACTTCGCGCAAGGGCTCGCAAGGGGTGAGCGTCTCGCGGTATTTCCTGGCCAGCTCCTGGTACTCCCGGGTACCTGCCGCCTTCCAGGCGATCTCCTCGGGAGCGAGCGTGCGCACCACTCTGGCCGGGATGCCGGCGACGAGGGTACCTTCCGGCACCTCGAAGCCCGCCTTCACGAACGACATCGCCGCCACGAACGCGTCCTTGCCGATCACCGCCCCGTCCATGATCGTGCTGTTCATGCCGACGAGCGCGTTCCGGCCGACCCGGCAGCCGTGCAGGATGGCGCCGTGGCCGATATGGCCGTCCTCCTCGATGACGCAGTCCTTGCCGGGAAAGCCGTGCATGACGCAGTTGTCCTGCACATTGGCCCCGGCCTCGACGATCAGCCGGCCCATATCGCCGCGCAAAGAGGCGCCGGGGGCGATCAGCACACCAGGCCCGATGATCACGTCGCCGATGACGACGGCATCGGGATGGACGAAGGCGGTAGGGTCGATCACCGGCCGGATGCCGGCATAGGCGTAGATGGGCATGCGCGTCGTCTCCTATGGGTCAGGACGAGAGCCTGAGATCGGCGCTGCGGCGATAGGCGAGGAGTGCTGCCGCCAGGATCGCGGCGAGGAACAGGAAGAGCGCGCCATAGGTGCCGTCGGGGCCTGCGCCCGCGGCCCGCGCGAGCTCGACCACGACACCGCTCGCGGCCTGGATCAGCGCCGCCCCGGTGAAGCAGGCGCCGTTGAGGAAGGTGAGCCCGCGCCCGACCTCGCCCTCGGCCATGAACCGCCGCCCCTGCGCCATGAGGAGCGCGTAGGTCATGCCGGTGAAGGCGAACGCGGCGAGGAGGGCGGTGGCGAAAGCGGCCGAGCCGACCGGCACCAGCGCCAGGAGCAGGAGCATCAGGATGGCCACCGCCGTGCCCGCGAGCACGGGCTCGCGCCTGCGGTCCAGCCGCCGCTCGAGCGCGCCGTAGGCGAGTGTCCCCAGCATCATCGCGGCCGACACGACGAGAAGGGCGTTGCCGCGCTCGACCGGCCCGAGCCCGAACCGGTCGGCGAGGTAGGGTCCGGCCCACAGGCCCCTCACCGTGACCAGCACCGCATAGCCCGTGAAGCTCATCGGCACGATCGCCCACAAGGACCGGTTGCGGAGCACGGCGAGCACGCCGCCCACGGCCTGCCCCAGGCTCTCCCGGCCTTGGTGGGCGGCAGCACCCTCGGGCGCGTCGCGAACGACCAGTGCGATCAGCGCCGCCACGGCCAGGACGATCCCGCCCATGCCGAGGAACGCGCCGCGCCAGCCCAGCGCCTGCGCGGCCAGCGCCAGCGGCGTCGCGCCGATGAGCGTGCCGCCGCTGCCGATCGCGAGCAGCGTCGCGGCGAGGAACGCGAAGCGCTGCTGGTCGTAGAAGCGGGTGAGCACCACGAGCGCCCCCATGAACACCGGGGCGCAGCCGATGCCGATCAGTACCTGGCCCAGGATCGCGACACCGAGGCCGGGTGCCATGGCGAGCCCGGCGCAGCCCAGCCCGGCCGCCGCGAACAGCGCAGCCACCGTGCGGCGCGGCCCGAAGCGGTCCAGCGCCACGCCGATCGGGATCTGTGCTGCGGCGAAGGCCCAGAACCAGGCCGAGGACAGGATGCCGAGCCCGGCCGCATCCAGCCCGAGGTCGCGCGCGATCTCGGGTGCGACGACGGCGAGCGCCGTGCGGAAGAACTGGCTCAGCACGTAGGCCAGGGTCAGCACGGCCAGGGTGGGCAGCGCCGAAATCGGGGCCGCCGCGCCTCCCAGCGCCCGCATCAGCCGACCTCCGGCCGATGGAGGGGCGGCACGCTGGTGTAAGGTCGGGCATGGGTCATCCGGGGCACCTGGGCGACGGAGGGCGGCACGGAGCCTAGCGGCACCCGCCTGCCGCGTCGACCGGCGAGCCCCGGCTCAATGGCGCGTCGCCGCCAGGGCCGCCTGGGCGTCGCCGCCGTCGGCCCGGCCGAGGCCCTCGAAGTCGCCGCGCAGCGCCTTCAGCGCGTAGCGCTCCTCGTCGATCTCGCGCGCCGTGCGGAAGCCGAGCCGGCGGAAGACCTCGACCGGCGGGCACCAGCCCTGGATCGCGTGCTGCAGCAGGAAGGCGGCGACCCCGATCGGCAGCGCCAGCCAGCGCCGATCGACCCAGGCCGCGAGGGCGAGGCCCGCGAGCGCCACGCTGGCGGCGTTGGCCTCGAGCATGCGCTCGATGTCCCACTCGGCGTCGAGCTCCTCGAGACGGCGGTCGATCGTCTCCGGATGCCGGGCGTGCCAAGCGACGCTGTCGCGCGTCTGCGCGGCGATCCACGCGTTGACGTGGGCGGCGGTGTGCAGCGGAACCCGCTGCGAGGTCGCTGGCATCATCGCGAGCCTCCGATGGCGCTGTCGGTGCTGATCTGGCCGGAACCGGCACGGCCCGACTCGGTTCCCCGGGCAGGAACCACGGGGCACTCCTGCACGTTGGGCCGCTGATTCGCGCCTCTCAGGGATGAGAGCCCCCGTGACCAGCCGCCTCGCGTCTGCGCTCTGCCTGCTTCTCCTCGCCGCCTGCGCCGGCTCCGGCGCCGGCCCTTCCACCACCCCTGCAGGACGGCCCAAGACCACTGGGACCACGATGCTCGAGACGGGTGCGGCGGTGCTGCAGCCCGATGCGGCACCCCGCAGCCTCGACATCTACCTCGTGGGCTTCCACCCCATGAAGGACCGTCCCGACCACCAGATCGAGGCGCACCATTTCTGCCATCAGGTCAACGAGGACCTGGCGCAGTGCGCGCTGTTCGACGGCAGCACGGCCGGCGCCAACCTGACCGGGATCGAGTACATCGTCTCCGAGCGCCTGTTCCGGCGGCTGCCCGCGGCCGAGAGGCGCTACTGGCACCCGCACAACGGCGAGATTCTCTCGGGCCAGCTCGTCGCACCCGGCCTGCCGGAGCCGGCCGAGAAGGCGCTCATGCGCACGAAGATCAACAGCTACGGCAAGACCTGGCACACCTGGGACACGATGCAGGACCGAGGCGGCGAGCACCTGCCGCTCGGGCCGCCCGAGCTCGCCTGGTCGTTCGACCGCGACGGCGAAGTCCGGCCGGGGCTGGTCGAGGCGCGCGACCGGCGCCTGGGCATCGACACGGCGGCGAAGCGCGCCTCGCGGCAGGATCTCCTGCCGCTCGCCCGGCCGCAGGCCGGGGTGGACGCGCTGAAGGGCCGCTTCGGCCGACCGACCCGGCCGATTCCCGGCGTGGTGGACAGTGGTGAGGCACAGCCCTGACGTGGCGGGCCTGTCCGGCCACCCGCTCGCTCTGGCCTTCGCCTGGAGCGACCGCCTGCGGCGTGCCCGCGGCCGCGCGCTCGATCGCATCGGCGTCGGTCCCGACGAGACGCCGGCCGAGATCGTCCTTGCGAAGGACGGAATGCGCCTGCGCGCCTATGGCGGGCCGCCGGGCGGCCCTTCGCTCTTGATCGTTCCGGCGCCGATCAAGCGCCACTACATCTGGGACCTGACACCGGGGCGGAGCGTGGTCCGCACCGCGCTCGCGGCAGGTTTCGCCGTGCATCTCCTGGAGTGGACCGGGCCCGAAGGCGAGGCCGCGGGCTACGGCCTGGAGGAGGTGATCGAGCAGCTGATCGGTGCCGCCGCCGACCACGCCCGAGCACCTCACGATGGCGCCGTCCTGCTCGCCGGCCATTCGCTGGGCGGCACGCTCGCGACCTTGTTCGCCGCACGCCATCCCGAGCGAGTGCGGGGCCTCGTCCTGATCGAGGCACCCTTGCGCTTCGCGCCCGAGGCCGGGCGTCTCGCCGCGCTGGCCCGTGCCCTGCCGCGGGCGCCGGCACCGGTCGAGGCGGTGGCGATGGGCGCGGTGCCGGGCTCGTTCCTGAGCCTCGCCGGCACACTCGCCGATCCGGTCGAGTTCTATCCCGCCCGCTGGGGCGATGCCGTCGCCAGCGCCGGCGATCCGGAAGCGCTCGTGACCCATCTTCGCGTTCTGCGCTGGGCGCTGGACGAGCTGCCCATGCCGGGCCGCCTGTTCGCCGAGACCGCGGACCGCCTGTTCCGCGACGACGCCTTCGCCCGCGGCACCCTCGTGCTCGCGGGCGAGCGGGTCGGCCCGGAGCGCCTCGTGCTGCCGATCGCAACCGTCCTCGATCGAAGCAGCCGCCTGGTTCCGCCGGCCGCCGTCCTGCCGGTCCTCGAGCGCACGCCGGCCTCGTGGACCGTGCTCTGGCACGGGCAGGAGACCGGCACGGCGCTCCGACATGTCGGCGCACTGGTCGGCCGTCGTGCTCAGCTCGATCTTTGGCCCGGGCTCTGGGGTCGTCTCGCCGCCACGTGGGGCAGGGGCTGAGACGGGCGTGGCACGGCCGAGCTCCCTGGATCGACGCCACGCTCGCATCCGCCCTGCTCGCCCGTCCGGTACGACGCTGCGCCGTGTCGCCAAATGGGGTGGCGCCAGGGGTGAGACGAAACCGCCCGAGCCGGGCTCAGGCCTCGGGCTCGCCCGCCTCTTCCGCCGGTGTGGGGCGCGCTGCCGGCGCCGGCGCCCGCACGCTCCGGATGCGCACCACCACGTCGATCCGGTCGATCACCTTGCCCGGCGGCGGCTCGGGCAGGCGCTCGAAGCGGATCGCGTCCTCGGGCACGTCGATGATCTCGCCCGTGGACTTGTCGAAATAGTGGTAGTGCGAAGTCGGGTTGGTGTCGAAGTAGCTCTGCCCGCTGCCGGCCACCACCTCGGTCATGAGGCCGGCGGCGGTGAACTGGTGCAGCGTGTTGTAGACCGTGGCGAGCGAGACCGGGATGCCGGCGGCGCGGGCTTCCTGGAACAGCTCCTCGGCCGTGACGTGGCGCGGGCCGCCTTCGAGCAGCAGGCGGGCGAGGGCGATGCGTTGGCGGGTGGGCCGCAGCCCGCTCTCCTTGAGCTTGCGCACGGCCGTGAAGGTCGGTCGGTTGGTCAGCATGAGATCGGTGCGGGCACGCCGTTATCGGTGGTCCGGTCGGGGATTACTGCCATACCGGACTGATCTGGTCCAGATTGCCCGCTGGGTCAACCCCGAGCGTGGTCAATGACCGGTGAGGATCCGCTGCACGAGCTCCTTCACGGTCGGGATGAAGCCGTTGGCGTAGAACGGATCCTGCCGGAACTTGTAGACGTTGTGGCCGGCGAACATGAGCTGGTCCTCGACCGGCGCACCCCGGCCGTGCGCGATCTCCTGCAGCGTCTTCTGGATGCAGAACGAACGCGGGTCGGCCGGCTTGCCGGTGGTGTAGTCGTCGTGATCCTTCCAGTTGCTGAACTTGCAGTGGCTGAGGCAGCCCATGCAGTCGGCCTGGTCGCGCCGGATCCGGCGGGCGCTCTCCGGGGTCACGAAGATCAGCGTGTCGTCGGGTGTGCGCATGGGCTGGGTGAAGCCCTGGCCGATCCAGCCCTGGATCCGGGCATGGTCCTCGGCCGAGACCCACACACCGTGGCCGGTACGACCGTAGGCGAAGAACGTGTCGCGGCCGGCGGCCGGATCGGCGCTCTCGGAGAACGCCACCTGGCGCTCGGAGCGCTCGACCAGATCCTGCAGGAAGCGATTCTTGACGGCCGAGGAGTAGAATCCGGTCGGGCTGAAGCGGTGCAGCAGTACGTCGCCCGGCAGGAGCTCCAGAAGCCGCTTCTTCCAGCTCTCCGGGATCGGACTCTCCTTGGTGAGCAAGGGCCGGGTGCCGAACTGGAAGGCGATGGGCCCCAGATCCTTGTTGCCGATCCAGTCCTTCCAGTCCTTGAGGTGCCACACCCCGCCCGCCATCACGATCGGGATGTGGCCGAGGCCCATCGAGCGCATCAGCTTGCGTATCTCGAGCACGCGCGGGAACGGTGCTTCCGGCTGTGTCGGGTCCTCGCTGTTGGAGAGGCCGTTATGGCCGCCCGCGAGCCAGGGATCCTCGTAGACCACTGCCCCCAGCCAGTCCTGGAACTTGTGATAGGCACGCTTCCAGAGCGCGTTGAAGGCGCGAGCCGAGGAGACGATGGGGTAATAGTGCACGCCGTAGCGGGCGCAGATCTCGGCGAGCCGGTAGGGCATGCCCGCACCACAGGTCACACCGTGGATCAGGCCCTTGGCCCCCTCGAGCACGCCCTGCAGCACGCGCTCGCAGCCGCCCATCTCCCAGAGTACGTTCATGTGGATCCGGCCCTCGCCGGCACGAGTCTCGTGCGCGAGGCGGGCCTGGCTGATGCCGCCCTTGATCGAGTAGGCGATGAGCTCCTCGTGCCGCTCCCGCCGGTCGCGGCCGCGGAAGACGAGAGGGATGTACTCGCCATTGTCGTCGAGCGCGTCCGGGTTGACGCCGGAGAACGTGCCGACCCCACCGGCCGCGGCCCAGGCACCGGCCGAACGGCCGTTGCTGACCGCGACACCCTTGCCGCCCTCCACGAGAGGCCAGACCTCGAGGCCGGACATCATCATGGGCTGCACGATGCTCATCAAACCACTCCCCAACGCCCGAAGCGTTGCCTGCCGGCAGCGGGGCCGCCGCCGGCGACGCACGACGATCAGCCTTCCCTGCCACCTGTCATGAGGCTACTCGCTGCGCTCGCGCCGGCGACGGAAGCCGCCCTCGCGCTCGCGGTACTCGCCACGATCCCGATCACCCCGATACTCGCCCCGTTGTTCGCCGCCCTCGCGCGGCGGCCGGGGCCCCTCGCCCCGCGGCGGACGCGGCGCCACCTCGAGCGGCTCGCCGGTCTGCTGGTCGACGGCGCGCATGCTGAGCTTGATCTTGCCACGATCGTCGATCGCCAGGACCTTGACCTTCACCGCGTCGCCTTCCTTGACGACGTCCGAGACCTTGCCCACCCGCTCGTTGCTGAGCTCCGAGATGTGGACGAGGCCGTCGATGCTGCCCAAGATGGTGACGAACGCACCGAAGTCCACCACCCGCGCCACCTTGCCGTCGTAGATGGCGCCGACCTCGGGGCTCGCGGTGAGGCCGCGGATCCAGTCGATGGCGCGCTGGCTCGCGAGCGCGTCGGCGGATGCGATCTTGACCGTGCCGTCGTCCTGGATGTCGATCTTGGTGCCGGTGCGCTCGGTGATCTCGCGGATCGTCTTGCCGCCCGAGCCGATCACCGCCCCGATCTTGTCGACCGGAATCTGGATCGTGGTCACGCGCGGCACGGTCTCGCGCATCTCGGGACGCGGGATGCCCAAAGCCTTCGCCATCTCGCCCAGGATGTGGATCCGGCCCTCGCGCGCCTGGTTCAGCGCGATCTCCATGATCTCGGGCGTGATGCCGGCGATCTTGATGTCCATCTGCAGCGAGGTGACACCCCTCTCGGTGCCGGCCACCTTGAAGTCCATGTCGCCCAGATGATCCTCGTCGCCCAGGATGTCGGAGAGCACGGCGAAGCGCTCGCCTTCCTTGATCAGGCCCATGGCGATGCCGGCCACCGGCCGCGGGATCGGCACGCCCGCGTCCATGAGCGCGAGAGAGGTGCCGCAGACCGTGGCCATCGAGGACGAGCCGTTGCTCTCGGTCACCTCGGAGACGACCCGGATCGTGTAAGGGAAGCTGTCCTTGGGCGGCAGCAGCGGTCGCGTGGCGCGCCAGGCGAGCTTGCCGTGGCCGATCTCGCGCCGTCCCGGCGAGCCCAGGCGGCCGACCTCGCCGACCGAGAAGGGCGGGAAGTTGTAGTGGAGCATGTAGTGCTCGCGGATGTCGCCCTCGAGCGCATCCACGACCTGCTCGTCCTGGCCGGTGCCCAGCGTCGCGACCGCGAGCACCTGCGTCTCGCCGCGCGTGAACAGGGCCGAGCCGTGCACCCGCGGCAGCACGCCGACCTGGGCCTCGATCGGGCGCACCGTCTTGACGTCGCGCCCGTCGATGCGACGGCCGGTGTTCAGGATCTGGCTGCGGACGACCTCGGCCTCGAGCTGCTTGAACAGCTCGGCGACCAGGACGGCGCGGTTCACGTCCTCGCCGGCGTGGGTCTCGAGGGCCTGCGCCTTCAGAGCATCGATCTTCTCGTGCCGGAGCTGCTTCTTCGGCTCGGCATAGGCCTCGCGCAAGGCCGCCTCGAGATCGCGGCGCATCGCGGCGACGAGCTCGCTGTGATCGGGCTCCTCGAGTTCCCAGGGCTCCTTCGCGCACGCTTGCGCGAGATCGATGATGAGGTCGATCACCGGCTGGAACTGGCGATGGCCGAACATCACCGCGTTCAGCATGGTGGCTTCGGCCAGCTCCTTGGCCTCGGACTCCACCATCATCACCGCATCGCGCGTGCCGGCGACGACGAGGTCGAGATCGCTCCTTCGGGTCTGCTCGATCGTCGGGTTCAAGATGAACTCGCCGTCGATGTAGCCGACGCGCGCGGCACCGATCGGCCCGAGGAAGGGAATGCCACTGATGGTGAGCGCCGCCGAGGCCGCCACCATGGACAGGATGTCGGGATCGTGCTCGCCGTCATGGGCGAGCACGGTGACGATGACCTGGGTCTCGTTCTTGAAGCTGTCGGGAAACAGCGGCCGGATCGGCCGGTCGATCAGGCGGGAGGTCAAGGTCTCCTTCTCGGAAGGCCGGCCCTCGCGCTTGAAGAAGCCGCCCGGGATCTTGCCCGCGGCGAACGCCTTCTCCTGGTAGTTGACCGTGAGCGGGAAGAAGCCCTGCCCCGGCTTCACGCTGCGGCTCGCCACCACCGTGGCCAGCACGACCGTCTCGCCGAGAGAGGCGAGCACCGCACCGTCGGCCTGGCGGGCCATCCTGCCGCTTTCCAGGACGAGCTTGCGTCCGCCCCAGGTCGTTTCCTTGCGTGTGATCGTGAACATCGAACGTACCTTATGTGGGCGGCGGCATCGATACCGCCGCGGCGAGCGACGGAGCGCACGTCGGAATCGGGCACGAGCGCTCGAGCCTCACACGGAGGCCCCGGCGGCCCGTGCCTTCGGGGGCGGCCTCGATCCTCGGCGCGCTCCGTCGCTGCATGCCTTTCAGCTCAGCGGCGCAGGCCCAGACGCTCGATCAGCGCCTGGTAGCGCGCCTGGTCGTTGCGGCGCAGATAGTCGAGAAGACGACGGCGCTGGCCGACCATCATCAACAGGCCGCGCCGCGAGGCGAAATCCTTCTGATGCGTCTTGAGATGCTCGGTGAGGCCCGAGATCCGCTCGCTGAGCAGCGCCACCTGGACCTCGGGCGAGCCGGTGTCGCCCTCGTGGGTGGCATATTCCTTGATGAGCGTCTGCTTGCGCTCGGCCGTGATCGTCATTCGCGGTTTCCAATCGGCATCGGGCTGCTCTGAAAGACACGCACCGGGCTCAGCTCCATGTTCTCGAGGCGTGCGAGGGCGACGAGCTCGCCCGCACGCATCGCCCGGACCGTGACGGGCTCCTGCAGCACCTCGCCCAGAAGGGCGGGGGCGATGCGGACGGCCAGTCCGGACCGGAGCCGGTGCGCCTGCGGTTCCGTGACGGCCAGCGCCGGGATGCCGACCAGCGCGGTCGCCACGGGAACCAGAACCTGCGGCAGGGTATCGTCCTCGACGATCCGAGCCAGCGCATCGAGCGAAAGGGCGTTCTCGACCGAGAAGGCGCCGACCTCGGTGCGCCGCAGGGCCGCGACATGGGCATAACAGCCCAAGGCCAGCCCGAGATCCCGGGCAATAGCCCGGACATAGGCGCCCTTGCCGCAGCTCATGCGGAAATCGGCATGATCGGCATCGGGCCGTCCGACGAGCTCGAGCTCGTCGATCCTGACCTCACGCGCGGCGAGCTCCACGACCTCGCCGCGGCGCGCGATGTCGTAGGCGCGCTCGCCCTGCACCTTCACGGCGGCAAAGCGCGGCGGAACCTGCTGGATCAGGCCCAGGAACCGCGGCAGCGTCGCACGGATCGCTTCGTCCGTGGGCCGCGCCTCGCTGAACGCGATCACCTCGCCCGTGGCGTCGTCGGTGTCGCGCTGCTCGCCGAAGCGCAGGCGGAATTCGTAGGCTTTACGGGCGTCCATGACGTAGGCGACGGTCTTGGTCGCCTCGCCCATGGCGATCGGCAGGATCCCGGTGGCGAGCGGGTCGAGCGTGCCGCCGTGGCCCACCTTCTGGGCGTGCGTCAGGCGCTTGACCACGTTGACCACGTGGGTCGAGGTCATGCCTTCCGCCTTGTCGATCACGAGCCAGCCGTTGATCGGCCGACCGGTCGGCTTACGCCGCGCCATCGTCGTCGTCCTCGTCGTTCTGGTGCGGCAGGCGCGCGTCGCGCAGCAGCTCGTCGATGCGCGCCGCCTGCGCAAAGGTCTCGTCGGCGACGAAGCGCAGCTTCGGCGCGTACTTGAGATGCATCTCCCGAGCCAGCCAGCCACCGAGATGGGCGGCCGCGTGCCGCAGCGCCTCCGCCACCTCGGGGTCGAGACTTCCCCCGAGCTCGGCCGTGTACACGGTGGCACTCTTGAGGTCGCGGCTCACCCGCACCTCGGAGATGGTCAGACTCCGCCCCCGAAGACGCGGGTCGTGCAGATCACCTCTGAGCAGACGCTCCGCCAGGAGATGGCGCATCTGCTCGGCGACCCGGAGCTGCCGCTGGGAGAGTTCCGTACCGCTGCCCCGGCTCATGGCCGCCCTCCGTGCGGAGAGCCGGCCATGAGGGGAGAGCTTCTCTTCATCGGGCTCGCATGGCTGCGAGCGAGGTCCCGGTCGATCACAGCGTACGCGCGACCTCTTCGATCTCGTAGGCCTCGATCACGTCGCCCTGGCGGATGTCGTTGTAGTTCTCGATCGACATGCCGCATTCGAAGCCCTCGCGCACCTCGCGGACATCGTCCTTAAAGCGCCGCAGCGAGCCCAGCACGCCGTCGAAGATCACGACATTGTCGCGCAGGAGCCGGGCACGGGCGTTCCGCTTGATCACGCCGTCCGTGACCATGCAACCGGCGATCTTGCCGACCTTGGGCACGTTGAAGATCTCACGGATCTCGGCGTGGCCCAGCGTGACCTCCTTCGCCTCGGGCTTCAGCATGCCCGAGAGCATGCCCTTCACCTCGTCGAGGAGCTCGTAGATGATCGAGTAGTAGCGAATCTCGACCCCGTCGCGCTTGGCCATCTCCCGCGCCTGAGCGTTGGCCCGGACGTTGAAGCCGAGGATCACCGCCTTCGAGGCCGCAGCGAGCGTCACGTCGGATTCGGTGATGGCACCGACGCCGCCGTGGAGCACGCGCACCTTGACCTCCTCGGTGCTGATCTTCTCGAGACCGGCCGTGATCGCCTCGAGCGAGCCGTGCACGTCGGACTTGACCACCACCGGCAGCTCGCCCGTCTCGCCGCTCCTGAGCTGCGAGAACATCTCCTCGAGCGAGCCACGAGCACCCGTGGCCACGACCTGCGCCTGATCACGCCGCTTGCGCTGGCGGTACTCGGTGATCTCGCGCGCCCGCTTCTCGCTCTCGACCGCGACGAGCAGGTCGCCGGGCTCGGGCACGCCGTCGAGACCCAGGATCTCGACCGGCATGGCGGGGCCCGCCTCCTCGACCGATTGGCCGCGATCGTTGAGGAGCGCTCGCACGCGCCCCCACTGCGAGCCCGCGACCACGATGTCGCCGACCCTGAGCGTGCCGCGTTGGACGAGCACGGTCGCCACCACACCACGACCGCGATCGAGCTTGGCCTCGATGATGGTGCCGTGTGCCTCGCGGTTCGGGTTCGCCTTGAGATCGAGCAGCTCGGCCTGGAGCTGCACGGCCTCGATCAGCTTGTCGAGGTTGATGCGCTTGGTGGCGCTCACCGGTACGCCGAGCACGTCGCCGCCATAGTCCTCGAGCACGACGTCGTGGTTCAGGAGCTCCTGCTTGACACGCTCGGGGTTGGCGTCCGGCTTGTCGATCTTGTTGATCGCCACCACGATCGGCACTTTCGCCGCCTTGGCGTGGCTGATCGCTTCGATCGTCTGCGGCATGACACCGTCGTCGGCCGCCACCACGAGGATGACGATGTCGGTCACCGACGCACCGCGGGCGCGCATCGCCGTGAAGGCAGCGTGGCCCGGCGTGTCGATGAAGGTCACCGGCCGGCCGGAGCCGATATCCACCTGGTAGGCACCGATGTGCTGCGTGATGCCGCCCGCCTCCTTGGCCGCCACGTCGGTGGCGCGGAGCGCATCAAGGAGCGAGGTCTTGCCGTGGTCGACGTGGCCCATGACGGTCACGATCGGCGGCCGCGGCACGAGGCTCTCGGGCGCGTCCTCGGCACCTTCGAGCCCTTCCTCGACATCGGCCTCGCTCACGCGCTTCACCTTGTGCCCGAACTCCGCCACGACGAGCTCCGCCGTGTCGGCATCGAGCATCTGGTTGATGGTGGCAAGGATGCCGTTCTTCATCAGCACCTTCACCACCTCGGCACCGCGCACGGCCATGCGGGCGGCGAGATCCTGCACCGTGATGGTCTCGGGCAGCACGACTTCACGCACAACGAACTCGGAGGCGCCGGCCATCTGCCGCCGCTCGCGCTCGCGCTGGCGGCGGAGCGCGGCGAGACTCGGCCCGCGCCGCTCGTCCAGCTCGACGTCGCCGCCCAGGACCAGCCGATCCAGGCGCTTGGGCACGGCCTCGCGCTCGGGGCGCCGCAGGGTGGGCCGCTTCTCGACCTTGCCGCCGCGCGCCTTGCGCCGCTCCTCGGTACCTTCCTCGTCGAGCTCCTTGGCCGCGACCTTGCCGCCGGCACGCTTGGGCGCTTCGGCCGCCGCGGTCTTGGCGCGGCGCGCGGCCTCGCCCTCGGCACCGGCACGAACGGACTCGCTCTCCTTCTGCTTGCGCTCCTCCTCGGCCAGCAGCTTGGCGGCGAGCTCCTCGGCGCGCTTCCTGGCTTCCTCCTCCTGGCGGCGGCGCGCCTCCTCCTCGGCCTTGCGCTTGGCGGCGGCCTCCTCCTCGGCGCGACGACGCGCGGCCTCCTCGGCCATGCGGCGGGCATTCTCCTCGGCCCGGGCGCGAGCCTCCTCCTCGGCCTTGCGCGCAGCGCCGAGGGCGCGCAGGCGAACCGCCTTCTCCTCTTCGGTGAGCGGCTTCAGCACCATCGGCCGACGACCGGCGGCACCGGCAGCGACAGCACGTGCGTCCTGCGACCGGGTGCCGGGGCGGGCGGGCGGCGCAGCGCTGCCCGGACGTGCAGGCTGCCCGGGGGCGCCGGTGCGCAGGCTGCCCGTCGCTCCTGCCGGCCGGGGCGGCGGCGGCGCCGTCATTCTCGGGCCCGGACGGGGAGCCGCCGGTTGCGGCTGAGCGGGCGGCTGGGACTGGAAAGCCGGCGCGGCGGTCGGGGTGGCCGGCGCCTCGGCGGCGGATACGGGCGCGATGGGTGCAGTGGGCGCTGCGACGGGCTCGGCTGCTGGCGGCTGCTCGACGCGCGCCGTCGCCGGAGCCGCGGATGCGGGCGCCGGGATCTCGGCCGATGCAGAGACTGCAGGCAGGGTCGCGGGCGCCTCGGCCTCGGCGGCCGACGACGTCTCGGCCGGCGCAGGAGGCGACACCGGCGCGGGCGTGGCCGGCGCTCGAGCCGCCGGCGGGGTCGTCGGCGGCTGGGCCACTGCCGGCGCAGCCGGAGGCTCCGCCGCTGCGGGGGTGGGTGGGGTGATCGGACGCGCCTGGACGGGCGCTGCCGGGGGCGCCGCCGGTGCGGGACGCGGCGGGGTCGTCGGCGGTGTGGTAGCCGCCGGACGATGCGCCACGCCGGCCGGTCGCGCCTCGGCGGCCGCCGGCCGTGCCGGCGCCGCCGTCGGGGCCGTCGTGCCGGCGGCCGGCGCCGTGTGCGGTCGCACCGGGGTCCGGGTCTTCTTGACTTCCACTGCTACCGGCTTGCTGCGGCCGTGGCTGAAGCTCTGCCGCACCATCCCGGTCTCGACGGTCTTCTTCAGCTCGAGCTTGCCTCCCGTGGGACGGGAGAGGCCGATACGAGCCGTACGATCCTGGCCCTTACCGTCGCTCATGTGCGGGATGCGCCCTCTTCTACTGCGTTGCTGACTGCGTCATGCCCGAAGGGCATGCTGAACTCCCGAAAACCTTGCAGCCGTCCGAGCTCCCGGAGCAGCCGCTGGGCGAGCCCGCCCCTGGCGATGGCGATGTGAACACTCTCCTCCCGGCCGACCGCGGCACCCAGTTCGTCCCGCGTGAAGGGATCGAGCACCGGAACGCCGCGCGCCAACGCTTCGATCTTCCGCCGACCCTCGACACCGCCGTCACGGGCAGTGAGGACGAGAGCACACCGGCCGCTCCTCAGCCATTCCGCGCACTTGTCGAAGCCCGCGACCAACTCGCCGGCGCGGCGCGCCAAGCCCACGACGTCGAGGCAGCGCCGCGCCAGCATCCGCCCGACCTCCTCGACGAGGTCGACATCGGCTCTGACACGCCTGCGCGCCGCCTTCGCGAAGTGGTTACGGGCGAGCGCTTCTGCAAGGGTGCGGCGGTCGGCGCCGACCCACATGCCGCGGCCGGGCAGCCGTTCGGCGAGGTCGGGAACCAGCCGGTCGTCCGGGCCCAGCACGAAGCGGATCATGCGCTCGGCGGGACGCGCCGTCCGGGTCGCGACGCAGCGCCGCGTCGGGCCGGCCCTGCCCTCAGGCTCGACGACGATGCCGCCCTCGGTGCTGCCTTCTGGGGTGAGTTCGCCGATGGTCAGGCCCCCTCCCCGCTGGCGACAGGCTCGCCCGCCTCGGCATCCTGGGGTGCTGCGCTCGGGGCCTCGATCCAGCCCAGGCGCACCCTGGCGTCCATGATGATGTCCCCGGCCTCTTCGGCGGTGAGGCCGGCCGCGGGCACGAGCTCGACCAGCTCGTCGCCCGCGAGGTCGGCGAGGTCCTCGAGCGACTTGATGCCCTTCCTGCCGAGCTCGACGATCACCGGCAGCTCGAGGCGGTCGTAGTCGAGCAGATCCTGGGCGATGCCGAGCGCCTGCGCCTCGGCGCGCAGGTTCTGCTCCTGCTCCTCAAGGAAGGCCTGGGCACGTTCCTTGAGCGCTTCCGCGATCTCCTCGTCGAAGCCCTCGATCTCGGCCAGCTCCTCGGTCTCGGTGTAGGCGACGTCCTGCACCGAGGTGAAGCCTTCGGTGACGAGGAGTTGCGCGATCACCTCCTCGACGTTCAGGCTTTCCATGAACATCTCGGTGAGCTCGCGGAACTCGCGCTGACGCCGCTCGCGGTCCTGACTGTCGGAGACGATGTCAATGTCCCAGCCGGTGAGCTGCGAGGCGAGGCGCACGTTCTGGCCGCGCCGGCCGATCGCGATGTGCTGCTGCTGGTCGGGGACGATCACCTCGATCCGCTTGGCCTCGGGGTCGAGCACGACCTTGCTGACCTCGGCGGGCGCAAGCGCATTCACCACGAAGGTGGCGGGGTCGGGCGACCAGGGAATGATGTCGACCTTCTCGCCGCCGAGCTCCTGCACGACGGCCTGCACCCGACTGCCGCGCATGCCCACGCAGGCACCCACGGGGTCGATCGAGCTGTCCTTCGAGACCACGGCGATCTTGGCGCGGGAGCCGGGGTCGCGCGCGCAGGCCTTGATCTCGATGATGCCATCGTAGATCTCCGGCACCTCCTGCTCGAACAGCTTCGCCATGAAGCCCGGATGGGTGCGGGAGAGGAAGATCTGAGGGCCTCGCGTCTCGTGGCGCACGTCGTAGAGATAGGCGCGAATCCGGTCCTTGGGCCGGAACAGCTCGCGCGGGATCAGCTCGTCGCGGCGCACGATCGCCTCGGCCCGGCCGAGATCGACCAGCACGTTGCCGTGCTCGACCCGCTTGACCTCGCCGACGACGATCTCGCCGATCCGATCCTTGTATTCATTGTACTGCCGCTCGCGCTCGGCCTCGCGCACGCGCTGGACGATGACCTGCTTGGCGCTCTGCGCGGCGATGCGGCCGAGGTCGATCGGCGGCAGGGGATCGTAGATCTGGTCGCCGATCTGGGCCGCAGGATGGCGCGCCTGCGCGTCCTCGAGGCTGATCTGGCGGGTGTGGTCCTCGACCGGATCGGCTACCTCGAGCACGCGCCAGAGCTTGATGTCGCCGGTGCGGCGGTCGATCTCGGCCTTGATCTCGTGCTCGAGGCCGTATTTACGGCGCGCCGCGGTCTGGACGGCCTGCTCCATGGCGTCCAGCACCTCCTCGGCGGAGATGCCCTTCTCCTGCGCCACCGTCTCGGCGACGCGCACCAGCTCCGCGCGTCCCAGGGTCGAGCTCGTGTCCATCGTGCGACGTTCCTTGCCTTCGCCCTCAGTCCTGCCCGGCCACCACGCTCTTGAGCAACGCTTCCGAAAGCGTCAGCTTGGCCTTCTTGACCGATGCGAACGGGATCTTGATCAGCTCACCCTTCTCCTGCTCGACCAGCACCGCGTCCTCGCCCTCGTCGAGCCCGCGCACGATGCCGTGGAAGCGCTTCCTGCCCGCGACCGGCTCCTCGGTCTCGAGCTTGGCCTCAAAGCCGGCGAAGCGGACGAAATCCTGACGCCGGACCAGAGGCCGGTCGATGCCGGGAGAGCTCACCTCGAGCGTATAGGCGCCTGCGATGGGATCGGCCACATCGAGGACGGCCGAGATCGCATGGCTGATCTCGGCGCAGTCGTCGACGGTCATCCGGCGGGCACGGTCGATCGGCTCGGCCATGACCTGCAGTGTCCGCCGCGTGCCGCCAACCATCCGCACCTGCACCAGCTCGAAGCCCATGTCGCGGAGAGTCGGCTCGATCAGTTCGGCTACCTCGTTAAAGGAAGTCACCCCTATGCTGAAGGCAACGCAAAAAGAGCGGGCTCCCGCCCACTCTCCACATGCGTCTGCCGAGAGAGGATGTGGCCGTAATATGGCCGCTTCGGGGGGGCAGCGCAAGCCGATTCGGCACGTTCCGGCGCACGGAATCGATCAGGCCGCGGAGACCCGCTCGAAGCGGAGGAAGACCGGCCGGCGCCCGGCCCGGAGCGCCTTCTCCTCGTAGCGCGTCGGCGGCCAGTCGGCCGGGCGCTCCCGCCAGTCGGCAGCCCGCTCGGCGAGCCAGGCGAAGCGCTGCTCGGCCAGCATCGTCGCCAGCATCCAGCGGACATAGCCGGGATCGTCGCTGGCGAGCCGCAGCTCGCCGCCTGCCCGCATCACGCGAGCGAGCTCCGCCACCGTCACGGGATTGACGATGCGGCGCTTGTGGTGGCGCGCCTTCGGCCAGGGATCGGGAAAGAGAACGAAGGCGCGCTCGATCGAGGCGTCGGGCAGCGCCTCGAGGAGAAGGCGCGCGTCGTCCATGAGCACGCGGACGTTCCCGAGCCCGCGCGCATCGACTGCGTCAATCAGCCGCGCCACGCCGTTGAGGAACGGCTCGACCCCGAGAAAGCCGACATCGGGATGGGAAGCGGCCTGCTCGGCGAGATGCTCGCCGCCGCCGAAGCCGATCTCGAGCCAGATCGCCCGCGGCGGCCGCACGAACAGAGAGAACGGATCGAGCTCGTGGCCGGGCCCGACCGTGAAGCCCAGTGCCGGCAGCCGCTCCTCGAGCAGTCGCCGGCGCGCGGGCCGGAGCTTCGGCCCCTGGCGGCGGCCGTAGAGGATCCGCCGCCGCGGCTGCCGGTCCTCGTCGGTCGCCGCCTCGCTCATCTCAGTTGAAGGCCCGCCGGAGCTCGTCGGCGAGGTCGGTCTTCTCCCACGAGAAGCCGCCATCGGCCTCGGGGGCACGGCCGAAATGGCCATAAGCCGCGGTACGGGCGTAGATCGGGCGGTTGAGCTGGAGATGCTCGCGGATGCCGCGGGGGCTGAGGTTCATGATCTCGTTCAGGATCTTGCCCAGGCGCAGCTCGTCCACCTCGCCCGTGCCGTAGGTGTCGACGTAGATCGAGAGCGGCTTCGAGACGCCGATGGCGTAGGAGAGCTGGATCACGCACTTCTTGGCGAGACCCGCCGCCACGACGTTCTTCGCGAGATAGCGCGCGGCGTAGGCCGCCGAGCGGTCGACCTTGGTCGGGTCCTTGCCCGAGAAGGCACCGCCGCCGTGCGGGGCGGCACCGCCATAGGTGTCGACGATGATCTTCCGGCCGGTGAGGCCGGCATCGCCGTCGGGGCCGCCGATCACGAACTTGCCCGTGGGATTGACGTAGAACTCGTCCTCGGGGCACATCCAGCCCTCGGGCAGGACCGCTTCGACGTAGGGGCGCACGATCTCGCGGACGTCGGCGGGGCTCAAGCCCTCGAGGTGCTGGGTCGAGAGCACGACCGAGGTGGCGCCCACCGGCCGGCCGTCGACGTAGCGCAGCGTGAACTGGCTCTTCGCGTCGGGGCCGAGCTCGGGCAGCTTGCCGGCGTGGCGGTCCTCGGCGAGCCGGCGCAGGAGCTCGTGGGCGTACTGGATCGGGGCCGGCATGAGGGCGGGGGTCTCGTCGGTGGCGTAGCCGAACATGATGCCCTGGTCGCCGGCACCCTCGTCCTTGTTCTCACCGGCGTCGACACCCCTGGCGATATCGGGGGACTGCTCGTGGAGCAGCACGTCGATCCTCGCGTTGTGCCAGTGGAAGCCTTCCTGCTCGTAGCCGATCCGCTTGATCGCCATCCGCGCGGTGTGGGCGATCAGCTCCGGCGTGATCCGGCTCCTGGGTCCCGGCCGCACCTCGCCCGCGATCACGACGCGGTTGGTGGTGGCGAGCGTCTCGCAAGCGACGCGGGCGAAGGGATACTCGGCAAGGAACAGGTCGACCACCTCGTCGGAAATGCGGTCGCAGACCTTGTCGGGATGCCCTTCCGAGACCGACTCGCTCGTGAACAGATATTCGGTAGCAGCCATAGACCGAGGCGCTCCTGAAAGAGGGAGGAAGCTTGTCGCACCACAGCGAAACGACGCCAGCACTCGCGCAGCATCGGGCCAGCCCGCGGCAGGCGGGCGGCTGCGGCCTATAGCACGCCCGACGCGGCAGGGGTCAAGGGTCCGCCGTGCCGTGCGCGCCGTCGCGGTCGAACGCAGCCGCCAGGGCGCGGGCGAGCTCGAGCAGGCGGCGGCGCACCTGCGGGTCGCCGATACGGCGGAACGCGCGCACGAGCTCCTGCATCTCGCGACCTTCCGCCGCGACGGCGTCCGCGGACTGCGCCAGAGCCGCGTCGAACAGGAAGGCAGCCGCTCCTTCTTCGAGGCCGGCGGGAAGGCTCGGAATGCTCGCGGCCGGCATCCCGTCCTCGAAGAAGTAGGCCACCGGCACCTCGAGGATGCGACTCAGCGCGTGCAGCCGGCTCGAGCCGATGCGATTCACGCCGCGCTCGTACTTTTGGATCTGCTGGTAGCTCACGCCCAGGAGCTCGCCGAGCCGCTCCTGGCTGAGGCCCAGCATGGTGCGCCGCTGGCGCAACCTCTGGCCGACCTGCACGTCGGTAGGATGGGGAAAGCCGCTCACCCGCGCTGCCGCCTCAACTGGACCCGGCTGGACGATCGGGCCGCCGGTCAACCCAGAAGCTAAGAGCGGCCACCGCCAGGAGCAAGGCCGGAAGCAGCAGCGGGCCGGCCCGGCGTGCGGGCGAGGCTCGCGGGAGCGCTCCCGGCAGCACCGCATCGATGGCGCCGGACACATCGAGGCCGAGCCGGTGCAGTACCCGGCCGTAAGCGTCGGTCACGACCGAGATGCCGGTGTTGGCGGCGCGCACCAGCGGCAGACCTTCCTCGATCGCGCGCATCCGCGCCATGGCGAGGTGCTGGAAGGGACCGGAGCTCTCACCGAACCAGCCGTCGTTGGTGATGTTGACGATCCAGGCCGGCCGCTCGCCGGGAGCGGTGGCATCGTCGGGGAACGCGGCCTCGTAGCAGATCAGAGGGCTCGCCGGCGGCAGGCCGTCCGGAAGCGGCAGGGTGACGCGGCCCTCGCCCGGCACGAAGTCGATGGTGCCCTCGGTCAGCTTCTTGAGGCCGAGCCCGCCCAAGATGCCGCGCAGCGGCAGGAACTCGCCGAATGGAACGAGATCGACCTTGTCGTAGCGTGCGGTGACCGTGCCGGTGTCGTCGACGACGAACAGGCTGTTGTTGGCGACGGGCGGCTCGCGCCCGAGATCGTAGCGATCCCCGCCGGCCAGCAGCGCGCCGCCCTTGGGCGCGACCTTGCCCATCCAGGCGCGCACCTCGGGCTCGCTCTCGATTCCATAGGGCACGGCACTCTCGGGCCAGACGACGATCTGCGGCGGTGGACCGTCTTTTGGGACCGAGAGCTCGAGATGACGGCGGAACCAGGCGAGCCGGAGCTGCGGGTCCCATTTGTGATGCTGCGCCACGCTCGCCTGCACCACGCGGATCCGCACGCCCGTGTCGGGCGGCGGCGCGGCCGTGGCGAGGCGGAAGGCGCCTGCGCCCATGACGAGCAGCGTGAAAAGGGCCGGAGCCGCCAGCGCCAGCCGGCGCTGCCGGGGCGGGGCCGGCAGGAACAGAGGTGCCGCCAGCGCTGCCGCCGTGACGGTGAGAAGGCTCAGGCCGTAGGTGCCGGTATAGGCCACCACCTGGAGCGTAGGATCGCTCACGGCCCAGACGATGGCGATCGGGTTCCAGGGGAACTGCAGGCCCCAGCTGCCGCGCAAGGGCTCGGCCAGTGTCCAGAGCGCCGCGAAGGCGAGGGCCAGCGCCTCGACCCGGCGCCAGCGGCGAAGTGCCGTGAGCGCGGCGGCAAGGCCTGCCGTGAGCCCGAGGCCGAGGCAGAGCAGGAGGACGGCCGGAACGGCCAGCGCCCCGAACTGCTCGGCATCGACGAAGAAGGCGATGGCGACCCAGTAGAGGCCGACCGCGAAGAAGCCGAAGCCGAAGACCGTCCCTTGGTAGAAGGCCGCGAACGGTCGCGGCCCCGCCCGCCACAACAGGGCGACGAGGACGGCGAAGCCCAAGAGTCCCGGCAGAAAGTAGACCGGCGGCAGGGCGGCGGCCACGGCCATTCCGGCGAGCAGCGCGGCGAGCGTAGGGTATCGTTCGAGCCAAGCTCGCTTCATCGAGGTCTGCTCTCGCTGGAATCGCCGGGGCTCAGCCGAAGCGCTCGCGATCGCCCGCCTCGGGCTCGGCCACCGGCCGCCGCCGGATGCGCACCCGCTTGATCCGGCGCGGATCGGCATCCAGCACCTCGAACTCGAGGCCGCTCGGGTGCCGCACGATCTCGCCGCGGGACGGCACGCGGTCGACCAGCGTGAAGATCAGCCCGCCCAGCGTGTCGACCTCGTCGCGCTCCTCCTCGCCGAGCAGCGGGAAGCCCAGCTTCTCCTCGAGCTCCTCGAGATCGAAGCGGCCGTCGGCATCGATGGTGCCGTCAGGATTCTCGACGAGCTGCGGCTGGGCGGCCCGCTCGTGCTCGTCCTCGAGCTCGCCCACGAGCTCCTCGACCAGATCCTCGATCGAGACGAGACCGTCCGTGCCGCCGAACTCGTCGATGACGACCGCCATCCGGTTCCGGGTCGCGCGCATCTCGAGCAGGAGGTCGAGCACGCGCATGGAGGGCGGAACGACGAGCACGGGCCGCATCACCTTCTCGAGCGAGAAGTCCTCGCCGTCGCCCCAGAACGGCAGCAGGTCCTTGATGTGGACGATGCCGAGCACGTCGTCGAGATTGTCGCGGTAGACGAGGAGGCGGGAATGGTTCGCGGCCTGCATCGCGCGCACCACGTCGCGCAGGGAGCTGCTCACCTCCACACCCTTGATGTCGGCGCGCGGAACCATGACGTCGTCGACGCGCAGCTCGCCGAAGCCGAGCGCGTTCCTGACGATCTCGCGCTCCTCCTCGCTCAGCGCCGTGGCACCTTCCTCCTCGGCCTCGGCGATCAGCTCCTCGAGTGCATCCCGCAGGCCGCTCTCCTCGTTGTCGCTGCGCCAGGTGAGCTCGCGCACGCGGCGGAGCAGCGATTCGATCAACGAGGGCGGATGCGGTTCTCGTCTCGCCAGCTGCTTCATGCCACCGCCTCCGTGCGGTACGGGTCGGCGATGCCCAGCCGTGCCAGGATCGCGACCTCGCGCGCCTCCATCCGCCGGGCCTCGTCATCCTCCTCGTGGTCGTAGCCGAGGAGATGGAGCGTGCCGTGCACGAGGAGATGGGCGAGGTGGTCGGAAAGCGGCTTGCCTTCGGCCTCGGCCTCGCGGCGGGTGGTCTCGAGCGCCACCGCGATGTCGCCCAGGAGGGCAGACAGGCCCGGATCGGGCGCCACATCGTTCCCGGTCGGGAACGACAGCACGTTCGTCGGCGCGTCCTTGCCGCGATAGGTCCGGTTGAGCTCCCGGATCGCCGCATCCCCGGTCAGCAGCACGCTGACCTCGCCGCCCGCGGGCACGGCCTCCTCGGCCAGAACGGCGGCGATCACGCGCCGGCAAAGCCCCTCGGGATCGGTGACGGCCGTGTGCCAGGCCTCGGCCTCGACCGCCACCTCGATAGTATGGCTACTGTCGTTGTCCATCGCTCGAAGACGTCGCCTCCCCATCCGGGGCGCGGTCCGCTTCCTCCTTCGCTTCGGCGGCAGGCCGGGCCGCCTGTTCGTAGGCGTTGATGATCTCGCTCACGAGCGGGTGGCGGACGACGTCCTTCTGGTCGAACCGCACCAGGCCCACGGCCTTGAGCGAACGAAGCTTGGCCACGGCGTCGCCGAGACCGGATGGCATGCCCGGCGGCAGATCGCTCTGCGACGGATCGCCCGTGATCACCATCCGCGAGTTCTCGCCCAGCCGGGTCAGGAACATCTTCATCTGGGACGGGGTCGTGTTCTGCGCCTCATCGAGGATGATGTAGGCGTTGCTCAGCGTGCGTCCGCGCATGTAGGCGAGCGGCGCTATCTCGATCTGGCCGGTCTCGATCCGCTGCTCGAGCTTCCCCTCCGGCAGCATGTCCTGCAGCGCGTCGTAGAGCGGGCGCAAGTAAGGATCGACCTTCTCCTTGAGGTCGCCCGGCAGGAAGCCCAGGCGCTCGCCCGCCTCGACCGCAGGCCGGGACAGGATGATCCGGTCGATGCGGCGCTGCTTCAGGAGCGAGACTGCCATGGCGACGGCGAGATAGGTCTTGCCGGTGCCGGCGGGCCCGAGGGCGAAGACGAGATCGTGCCGCTCGAGCAGGCGCATGTAGGCCGCCTGGTTGGGCGAGCGGGGGGCGATCAGCCGCCGGTCGGTCCTGAGCACGAGATCGTTGGCGCCGGCGCCACCGTTGCCCTGGGCGGCACCGCCCGTTGCCATCCGCAGGGCCGCGTCGACCTCGTCGCGGCCGACGATCCGCCCCTTCTTGAGCTGGGCGTAGAGGTCCTCGAGCACGGTCGCGGCCGTGCGGACCTCGCCTTCGCTCTCGCCTTGGATGAAGACCTCGTTGCCGCGGGTCACGATGCTGACCGGGAGCTTCTGCTCGATGCGCGCCAGGTTGAGATGGTGCTGGCCGAAGAGGAGCGCGCAGGCGGCGTTGTCGTCGAAGCGCATGCGGTGGCTGGAGCCCCGAAGATCGGGGAGAGGGGCAAGAGTGGTCAGGCGTGTGCCTCCTTCTGGGCCATGGCCTGCAGGGTCACCGTGACGCCCGCGAGGCTGTGCGGATGACACTCGGTGATCGTGACCGGCACGAGATCGCCGATGCCGAGCCCTTCGCCAGCGGCGACATGAACCGCCTGGAGATAGGGCGTGCGGCCGACGAGCTGGCCGGGATGGCGGCCGGGCCGCTCGAGCAGCACCGGCAGGGTGCGCCCGACGCAGGCCGCATTGAAGGAAGCGGCCTGGGCCTCGAGCAGTTCCTGCAGGACCCGCAGACGCTCCGCCTTGACGGGCTCGGCCACCTGCTTGCGCATGCCGGCGGCCGGGGTGCCGGGCCTGGCGCTGTACTTGAAGGAGAAGGCCTGAGCGAAGCCCACGTCCCGTACGAGCGCCAGCGTCGCCTCGAAGTCTTCCTCGGTCTCGCCGGGAAAGCCGACGATGAAGTCGGACGAGAGCGCCAGATCCGGCCGTGCCGCGCGCAAGGCGTCGACCACGCGGCGATAGTCGTCCGCGGTGTATTTCCGGTTCATGGCCTCGAGCACCCGATCCGAGCCCGACTGGACCGGCAGGTGCAGGAAAGGCATGAGCTGCGGCACTTCTCCATGCACCCGGATCAGGTCCGCATCCATGTCGCGAGGATGCGAGGTGGTGTAGCGGATGCGCTCGAGGCCGGGGATCTCGGCGAGCTGCCGGATCAGCCGGGCGAGGTTCCAGATCGTCCCGTCCGGGCTCTCGCCGTGGAAGGCGTTGACGTTCTGGCCGAGCAGCGTGAGCTCGCGGGCACCGGTGGCAACGAGTGCTCCGGCCTCGCGCAGGATGTCGGCCACGGGCCGGCTCTGCTCGGCGCCGCGCGTGTAGGGCACCACGCAGAAGGTGCAGAACTTGTCGCAGCCTTCCTGGATGGTGAGGAAGGCCGACACACCACCCGCCGCGAGGTCCTGCGGCAGCTCGTCGAACTTGCTCTCGGCCGGGAAGTCGGTGTCGATCACGGCACCCGTCTCGCGTGCGCGGCGGGCGAGGAGCTCCGGCAGGCGGTGATAGGCCTGCGGCCCGACGACGATGTCGACGAAGGGCGCCCGCTCGACCAGCAGCTCGCCCTCGGCCTGGGCGACGCAGCCCGCGACCCCGAGCAGCATGTCGCGGCCGGTGCGGCGCTTGCGGCTGTCGCGGAGCTGGCGCAGGCGGCCGAGCTCGGAGAAGACCTTCTCCGCCGCCTTCTCGCGGATGTGGCAGGTGTTGAGGATGACGAGGTCGGCGTCGTCCGGGCTCTCGGCCGGCTCGTAACCGTGATGCGCCAGAGCATGCGCCATACGATCGGAATCGTAGACGTTCATCTGGCAGCCATAGGTCTTGATGAAGAGTTTCTTGGTCACGTCGGCGCGGCGGTCAGCGATCTGCATGCCTGCGATCACATAAGGAGCCGGGGTGGACGTTCAAGCCACCCGAGGGGCAGGCAGAGGCGGGAGGTCGGGGAAGGCAGCGCCAATCGACTTGTGTCCTCACGGCGGTCCATCCATGCGGGCAGCATCATAACGCAGCGCGCACGGCTTGTGCACCCGGAAGATGGATGACGCGCCGGCCGCTCTCCGTCACACCATGCCAGGGAATCGTTACCGGAGGATGACTACGGCGCCGCGAAGACGGCGAGCCGAAGCGCCGGCCGCAGCTCCCCGTCGGCGGGGACCGCGGCTGGCACGAGGGTCAGGCGACACTGCGCCGGCCGCGGGCGCGCGGCTTGGTGCCCAGACCGATCTTCTTGGCGAGGCTCGAGCGCTGCTCGGCGTAGTTCGGAGCGACCATCGGGTAGTCGTCCGGCAACCCCCAACGCTTGCGGTATTCCTCGGGACTCATGTTGTAGCGGGTCTTCAGATGCCGCTTGAGCATCTTGAGCTTCTTGCCGTCTTCGAGGCAGATGATGTACTCCGGCATCACCGACTTCTTGACCGGAACCGCCGGCATCAGCTTCTCGGGCTGCTCCTTCTCCTCCTCGACCCCCTGGCTCGCCAGGGTGGAATACACCAGCTTGATGAGCTGTGGAATGTCGGACACGGCGACGGTGTTGTTCGAGAGATGCGAGGCCACGATCTCCGTCGTCAGGGAGAGCAGCTCGTTTTGGCTCAACTTTTCAGTCATTGTTCCTCGGGCGCCGAATCGAAGCAGCGGTGGGCGCAGGATATTTGCTTTTTACGTGTTGGCAAGCCATATTTTGCATCGGAAAGAAAGGACCAAATAGCGTGACCGAGGCTGATCTGGAGCTGGATATCACCGGAGAGGTGTGTCCGATGACCTTTGTCCGGGCCAAACTGGTCCTGGAGCAAATGGCGGTCGGGCAGGTGCTGAATATTAAGCTCAGGGACGGGGAAGCCCGTCACAACGTCCCGCGCGCGATCAGGGATCACGGCCACGAGATCGTGAAGCTGGAGCAGGTTCGAGGCGATCTGTACGAGCTGGTGGTGCGCAAACGGCGCTGAGCCGAGCCGGACTCAGGGGCCTCGCGACGGCCCGCACCGCGCCTCGAGATCGCAGCGCATGGTGTAGGCGGCGACTCGCTCGCCGTTCGGGCGGTGGTAGTAGTCGGGACGCACGCCGACGCGCTCGAAGCCGTGCTCCTCGTAGAGCCGCTGCGCGCCGTGATTGTCGACCGCCACCTCGAGGAACATCTGCGCCGCGCCGATGGCGCGGCAGCGCTCCATGCTGGCCTGGAGCAGGCTGGTCGCCACACCGCGCCGGCGCCAGGTCGGGGCAACACCGATCGAGAGCAGCTCGCTCTCGTCGCGCACCACACGGCAGAGCGAGAAGCCCACCCCACGCATGGCGTCGAAGCCGGCGACGAGCCCGCCCTCGTAGAGGCGGGCGATCAGCCCGAATCCGCCCGGCATGGCGAGGAGATGGGCGAGGTCGGAGCGGCTCCACGCCTCCTCGAAGCAGCTCTTGTGCAGACGCGACAGGCGGCCGAGATCGAACGGTCCCACCGTGCGGATGCTGATGGCAGCGGGCTTGGGTAGGGTAGCCATGTTCAGGAAGAGGCTGCCACCAGCGATGCTCCGGCGCTGAGCTTGGCGTCGGGCGGCCGGATGTAGAGCGGGCGGAGCGCCGTGCCGCGTCTGGGTCGGGCGCCACTCGCGAGCCGCCTCCACGCGAGTCGGGCAGCATACCGGGCATCCGGCCCGCTCTCGACTGCCTCGTGAACGCCTTGGAGCTGCGTCGCCAGCGCCGCAGCGGCATCGCCGGCGAGCCGGCAGGGGCTCTCGACGCGCCCGGGCAGGTCCTGCCGCCGGACCAGCTCGACCGGGCCGCGCGGCACGAGATCGGGCGCGAAGGTCTGAGCGTAGAACTCGTCGCGGCGGGCATCCATGGCGGCGAGGAGCGGAAGGTCGGGACGGGTCGAGCGTGCGGCCGCGGCCTCCGCCACCGTCTCCAGCGTGCCGAGGCCGAGCGCCGGGATACCGAGCGTGAGGCAGAGCGCCCGGGCGACGGCGATCCCGGCGCGCAGGCCCGTGAAGTTGCCGGGGCCGAGGGTAACGACGACGAGGTCGAGATCCGGCCAGCGCCAGCCGGCCTCGGCCATGACGAGGCTCGAGGTCGGCAGAAGCCGCTCGGCATGGCCGCGCACGAGCGGCTCGAGGCGGCAGGCGACGAGCTCGGGGCCCACGGCGACCGCAACCGAGAGCGCCGGGCCCGAGGTGTCGATGGCGAGAAGGCGGCGCAAGCTGCTGGCGACGGATCAGGAGATGGCGCGGACCTCCACCACCTCCGGCACGTAGTACTTGAGGAGGTTCTCGATCCCGTTCTTCAGGGTCACGATCGAGCTCGGGCAGCCGGAGCAGGCGCCGCGCAGGTGGAGATAGACGACGCCGCGATCGAAGCCGTGGAACACGATGTCGCCGCCGTCCTGTGCTACGGCCGGGCGCACCCGCGTCTCGATCAGCTCCTTGATCTGCCGGACGGTCGGGTCGTCGTCAGCGGTGGCGGTCTGGCTCAGCTTCGCTCCCTCGAACGCCACCGGATCGCCCGAAAGATAGTGCTCCATGATCGCCCCCAGCACGGCGGGCTTGAGCTCGTACCATTCCTGACCGGGTGCTTTGGTGACGCTCACGAAGTCGCGGCCGAGATAGACGCCCGTGACACCCTCGACCCGGAACAGCCGGGCCGCGAGCGGCGACAGGCGGTCGGCCTCGGCCGCATCGGTGAACTCGGCCACGCCGTCGCCCATCACCTCCCTGCCGGGAAGGAACTTGAGCGTCGCCGGGTTGGGTGTCTGCTCGGTCTGGATGAACATTGCCGTCCTACTCCGCTGCCGACCGCCGCTCTGGCTTCAGGTCTGCAGGATGTCGATGATCTCCTCGAGCTTGGTGCGCACCCGCAGGAGGAGGAAGCCTTGCGCTGCTAGATGGTTGGGCACGGCCTGGCTGTCGAGGGGGCCGTTGCTGACCATCCATGGATGCAAGGTCGCACCGAGGCGGGCGCTGTTGAGCAGATCCGCCCAGCTCGCCTGAAGGTTGCGCTCCTTGACGACGTTGGCGAAGTCGGCCTCGAAGGCGCGCAGGATCAGGTAATAGGCGTAGAGCTTGCCCTTGACGTTGTAGAACAGGTCGTCGGCCTCGGGATCGAACAGCCGCGTGGCGTTCAGGTCGACCTCGCGGGTGAGCGCCGCGGAGGCGGCGCCGAGATCGTCCGAGATCCGGTCCAGCGTCGCCATCAGGTTGTCGGCCCGGCGCTCGAGCACGGCCTGGCCCTGGGCGAGGCGCTCGTTGTAGCGCCGGAGGTCGGCCATCCCGCGCCGGTACTGGCTCTCGGAGCTCGGCTGGACGGGCGTGTTGGACCACTCGAAGATCCAGACGTCGCCCGGATAGTTGAGCCGACCGGCAGCGCTCTCGACGTCGGGATCGACGGCGCTCGAGCCGCGCACGCGGGCGAGCCGGTCCCGAAGCTCGGTCGCGAATCGGCCCAGAGCCTGCATGATCCCGGTCTCGTAGGCCGGCATGTTGTCGAGGAGATAACCCGGCAGGAAGGCCGGATCGTTCGCGACCCAGCGATGCTGGTTGACCTCGCGGTCGATCAGCGCCGCGGAGACCGCCACGGCCCGGCTCGCCTGATCCGGCACCGCGAGCTGCGCCGCGAAGTCGGGATCGTCGTCGATATGGTGCAGCCACAAGGCGCCCCCGACATAGTAGGCCACGACCGCGAGCACGAGGACCCCCAGCGCGATCAGCACGCGCCTGAGCCCGCGACGGGGCCGCTCGGTGGTGAGGTCGTCCTCGATCGTGGCCATGGCGCCTGCTGCCTCGCTTGTCCCGTCCCTCACCTAATCGCGACGAGCCGCGCCGGCAACGGGCAGCGAGGGGTCCGTTGCCCGGCCGGGGGTCGCGGCCGAAGGTCTCAGCGCTCGCGCGGGTCGAGGAAGCCCACGAGCTCGTAGGCCTCCTTCAGCACCGGCCCGGCGATGGCCGCGGCCCGCTCGGCGCCCTCGCGCAGGATGGCGTCGAGATAGCCGGGGTCGGCCTGAAGGCGGCGCATCTCGGCGTTGATCGGCGAGAGCTTCTCGACCGCGAGATCGGCGAGCCGGCTCTTGAACTCGGAGAAGCTGGTCCCGGCGAACTCGGCCTCGATCTCCGCGCGCGGCCGGTCGGCCAGTGCCGCGTAGATCGTGAGCAGGTTCGAGGCTTCGGGCCGGGCTTCCGGATCGTAGGTGATGCCGAGAATGCTGTCCGACTTGGCGCGCCGGAACTTGAGCGCGATCGCATCCGCATCGTCGGTGAGGTTGATCCGCGACTGGTCGGAAGGATCCGACTTCGACATCTTCTTGGTACCGTCGCGCAAGGACATGACGCGCGTGGCCTCGCCCAGGATCATGGGCTCGGGCAGCGGGAACAGTTCGTTGCCGAAACGGCGGTTGAAGGAGCCCGCGATGTCGCGTGCAAGCTCCAGATGCTGCTTCTGGTCCTCGCCCACCGGCACGTGGGTCGCTTTGTAGACCAGGATGTCGGCCGCCATCAGCACGGGATAGGTGAAGAGGCCCACCGGCGCGTTCTCCCGGTCCTTGCCGGCTTTCTCCTTGAACTGGGTCATCCGGTTGAGCCAGCCCATGCGCGCCACGCAGCTCAGGATCCAGGTGAGCTGGGAATGAGCCGCGACGTTGCTCTGCACGAACAGGATCGAGCGCTTCGGGTCCACCCCCGCCGCAACGAGCGCCGCCGCGGCCTCTCGCGTGTTGCGGCGCATCTCCTGCGGGTCCTGCAGCGTCGTCAGCGCGTGCTGGTCGACGATGCAGTAGATGCAGTCATAGGACCCTTGCAGCCGCACCCAGTGACGGATGGCGCCGAGATAGTTGCCGAGATGGATGCCGTGGGTCGGCTGGATGCCCGAAAAGATGCGGCCTTGCATGGATCAGCATATCCGTCCGAAGAGGAACGGGCGCTTTAGGGCACGGGGTCGACCCCGCCGTCAAGCGCGGGCCGCACCCAGAGCCGGCGGAGTGCGGTGGCGTCGATGGCGCCGGCGGCCCAGGCCGCGAGGAAGAAGCTGCCGCCGCCGAGTGCTATCAGGGACGCGAGCGCCACCGGGCCGGCGCCGGTGTGCCCCAGGGAGCGCCCGAGGGCGAGGACGGCCGCCATGGCCGCGGCTGCAGCGAGAATGGCGCCGCCGCGACGGCGAAGGCCCGCATCGGGCACCAGCACGCGCTTGCGCCAGAGCAGCCAGGCGAGGCCGAGCGCGTTGGCCCAGCTCGAGAGCGCGATGGCGAGCGCCACGCCGACATGGGCGAGCGGGCCGATGAGGAGAGCGGCCGCAGCACCGTTGACGACGAGCGCCATGGCCGCGATCCGGACCGGTGTCCTCGTGTCCTCGCTCGCGTAGAAGCCGGGTGCCAGCACCTTGCCGAGCACGTGGGCCGGGATACCCAGCGCCAGCCCGGCCAGCACCTGGCCGGTCGCCCGTGCCGCCTCCGGACCGAAGGCGCCGCGCTGGAACAGGACGGTGATGATGGGCTCGGCCAGAAGGAACAGGCCCGCAGCCGCCGGCAGGCCCAGAAGCAGCGCCAGCTCGATGGCGCGGTTCAGGACGTCGTGCGCCGCCTCGCCCTGCCGCACGGCGCGGCTCAGGGTCGGCAGGAGCGCCGTGCCCAAGGCCACGCCGACGATGCCGAGCGGGAGCTGCACGAGCCGGTCGGCGTAGAAGAGATAGGCGACCGTGCCGGCGGCGAGGTGGGTCGCGAACCAGGAGCCGAGCAGGAGATTGAGCTGGACGATGCCGATGCCGAGGATGCCGGGTGCGGTGAGCACCAGCAGCCGCCGCATCTCGGGCGAGAGGCGAGGTAGCGCCGGCAGCGGCACCATGCCGGCGCGGGCCGCGGCCAGGCCGACCCACGCGAGCTGGACGAGGCCCGCGAGCGTGACACCTGCGGCCAGGAGCCGGGCGGCCGCCTCGCCCTCGGCCAGGCTCACGAGCAGGATCGCGATCAGGACGAGGTTGAGCAGCACCGGCGCGAACGAGGCGGCGGCGAAGCGGTGGCCCGCCTGCAGCACGCCGCCGACGAGGGCCGCCAGCGAGATGAACAGGAGATAGGGAAAGGTGAGCCTGCCGAGCTCGACCGCGAGCCGGTACTGCAGCGACTGGGGCGGAAAACCCGAGGCCAGCAGGCGCACGAGCCAGGGCATGGTGAGCTCGCCCAGGAGCACCACGACGAGGAGCGCCAGGGTCAGGGCCGCCATCACCTCGCCTGCGAATCGGCGTGCGCGCGTTCCCCCCTCGCCTTCGCCCAGCCGGCTGTAGAGCGGAACGAAGGCGGCGTTGAACGCCCCTTCGGCGAACAGGCGGCGCAGGAGGTTGGCGAGCTTCAGGCTCACGAAGAAGGCGTCGGCCACGGGCCCCGCCCCCAGAGCGGCCGCGATCAGGAGGTCGCGAGCGAAGCCCGCGACCCTCGAGAGGGCGGTGAGCCCGCCCACGGTCGCGGTGGCACGGCCGATGCTCATGCGCTCCGGTTCCCGGTCATGCGGCTGCGAGCACCTCGGCGAGCCGCTTCTGCACCCGCTGCATCTTGCTGCGGTGCGCGATCTTCAGGCCGAACACGTCCTTGACGTAGAACACGTCGACCACACGCTCGCCGTAGGTGCTGATGTGGGCGCTGTGGATGACGAGGCCGAGATCTTTCAGCGTCCTCGCGAGATCGAACAGGAGGCCGGGACGGTCACGGCCGTTGACCTCGATGACGCTGTGGGTGCGGCTCGCGGTGTTGTCGACGAGAACGCGCGGCTCGACCTCGAACACGTCGGCCCGCTTGGGCAGCGAGCGCCGGCCCGCCAGCGCCTTCTCGAGCCAGATCTCGCCGCGCAGCGCCTGCTCGATGTTCTTCTCGATCCGCTCGAGTCGTGCCTTTTCGGTCACGGCGAGGCGCGTGGTCGCGTCCTGGAAGCCCAGCGTGTCGAGCGCCATGCCGTCCACGGTCGTGAAGATGTGGGCGTCGACGATGCTCACCCCGGAGAGGGCGAGCGCCCCCGCCACCTTCATGAACAGGCCCGGATGGTCGGCGGCATAGAGCAGGACCTCGGTGCGCGCCCGGAACTCGTCGATCCGGAAGTCGACCGCGAGTGGGGCCCGCTTCTCGTCGGCCTCGCGGACGATCACGGCATGGCGCTGGTGCTCCTCGGTGGTGAAGCCGAGCCAGTAGCGCGGGTCGTGGCGGGCGAGATAGGTCTGGATCGCATCCTGCGGCCAGGGCCGCTCGGGCAGCGTCGCGAGCGCCCGAGCGAGCTTCTCCTTGGCGTGCTCGATCCGCTCGGCCCGACGCCCTTGCGGATCGCCGGCCGCCATGGCGGCCGCAGCCTCGTAGTAGAGCTCGCGCAGGAGCTGGCCCTTCCAGCCATTCCAGACATTCGGCCCCACTGCGCGGATGTCGGCCGCGGTCAGGAGCAGGAGCAGCTTCAAGCGCTCCGGCGACTGCACGATGGCGACGAAGTCGGCGATCGTCTGCGGGTCCTCGCTGTCGCGCTTGAAGGCGAACTTGCTCATGACGAGGTGGTGGCGGACGAGCCAGGCCACCGTCTCGGTGCTCTCGTCGGAAAGGCCCAGGCGCGGGCACAGGCGCTTCGCGATCTGCTCACCCAGGATGCTGTGATCGCCGCCGCGGCCTTTGCCGATGTCGTGCAGGAAGGTCGCGACATAAAGCTCGCGGCGCGAGAGCAGCTTCGGCATCACCTCGGTCGAGAGCGGCAGTTCGTCCTGGACCTCGCCGTGCTCGATCTGCGAGAGGATGCCGATAGCGCGGATCGTGTGCTCGTCGACCGTGTAGACGTGGTAGAGATTGTGCTGCATCTGGGCGACGATGCGCCCGAAATCGGGGATGAACCGGCCGAGCAGCCCGACCTCGTTCATCCGGTTCAAGGTGAGCGCCGGATCCTTGCGCGAGCACAGCATCTCGAGGAACAGGCGGTTGGCCTGCGAATCCTCGCGTAAGTGCTGATCGATCCGGCGCAGGTTGTGGGTGACGGCGGCGAGCGCCTGCGGATGGATGTCGAGCTCGCGCTCCTGCGCCACGTGGAACAGCTCGAGCATCCGGATCGGCTCGCGCTCGAAGAGGCCGGGGTCGCCGAGGTTGAGCCGATTGCCCTGGACGAGGAAGCCGTTGATCCTGCGTCGACCGAAGCCGAAGCGCGGCAGCACGAAGCGGGGCTGGCGCTGCTGCTTCTCCTCGAGCGCGGCGCAGAAGATGCGGGTGAGCGAGCCCACGTCCTTGGCGACGAGATAGTAGCGTTTCATGAAGCGTTCGACCGCCCGGACCCGATTGCGCTCGCGATAGCCCATGCGGCGCGCGATCTCGGGTTGGAGATCGAAGGTGAGGCGGTCCTCGGCCCGGCCGGTGAGGTAATGAAGATGGCAGCGCACCGTCCACAAGAACCGCCGCGAGCGGTAGAACGTGCCGAGTGCCTGGCGGGTGAGGATGCCGTGGCGGACGAGATCGCCCATGTCCGCGGTGCGATAGAGGAAGCGCGCGATCCAGACCAGCGTGTGCAGGTCGCGCAGTCCCCCCTTGCCCTCCTTGATGTTGGGCTCGAGCAGGAAGCGCGAATCGCCCATGCGCTGATGGCGCTGCTCCCGCTCGTGCAGCTTGGCCTCGACGAAGGCGGGTCCGCGGCCGGCGACGATCTCGCGCTCGAAGCTCTTCTCGAGCTCGCCGAAGAGCCGTTCCGAGCCCCAGAGCAGCCGGGCCTCGAGGAGGGTGGTCTGCACGGTGAGGTCGCTCTGGGCGAGCTTGATGCACTCGCTCACCGAGCGCACGGCCTGGCCCACCTTGAGGCCGAGATCCCACAGCTTGTAGAGCAGAAACTCGGCCATCTGCTCGACGTGCGGCGTGCGCTTGTAGGGGCACAGGAACAGGAGGTCGACATCGGAGCCGGGGGCGAGCTCCTGCCGGCCATAGCCGCCGACCGCGATCACGGCGAGCTCCTCGCCCGTGGTCGGATTCGAGCTGCCGTAGAGGCGGCTCTGCGCGAAGTCGAGGGTGCCCTGGACGATCGCGTCCATCTGCCGGCTCAGCTCGCGATGGACCACCTCCGCACTACCGCCCGATTCGAAATAATCCTTGATCTCGGCCCGGCCGCGCTTGAGCTGCTGGCGCAGCTCCTCGAGCAGGCCGGCACCCGGATTCGGGCCGCCGCCGGGCAGTCCGGCGATGTCGTGACGCAGCCGTGCGGGGTCGAGGAGGCGGATATCGAGCGCAGTGGCCATGGGCATCCGTGGAAGCGGCGATCCGTCGCCTCGCGGCGGCGGCTCGCAGCTCCTAGCATAGTGCAATGGAAGCGGCCATGCTCCGCCCGGTCGCGCCTCTGTGGCTTGCCGGGCGGTCCGGATCGGCTAGGTTCCGGCGGGCAGCGGCCGAGCGGTCCTTGCCCGCGAGCGGATCGGAACGTCACGCGGTCTTCGGCGTGCGTTCAGGATTGGCGCTTGGATGAAGCACAGGGCTGGACAGGCTGAGAGGTTCGAGTTGAGCGAGTTCCTGGCGATGGGCGGCTACGCGGCCTATGTATGGCCTGCATTCGCCATCGCTGTCGTCCTGATGGTGGGTCTGTTCCTCGAGAGCCTGCGCGCGGCGCGCCATAGCGAGGCGCTGCTTGAGGAGCTGCGCGCCAAGGTCCGGCCGCAGCGCCCACGCGCCACGCGGCCGATGCGTCCGAGGCGCGAGGCCGATGCGACGGCCGAGCCGCGGCTCGGCGAAGGTGGCTGACCCTTTCCTGCGAGCGGCATCCCTCCCATGCGCCTACGCAAGCAACAGCGTCTCGCCCTCGTCCTCTTGGCCCTCCTCCTCGTCGGCGGTGCCACCGGGCTCGTGCTCGCGGCCCTTCAGGACAAGGTCGCGTTCTTCGTCTCGCCGAGCGACGTAGCGGCACAGAAGCTCGGCACCGGAAAACGCTTCCGCCTGGGCGGCCTCGTCGTCGACGGCAGCATCCGACGCGAGGCCGACGGAACCGTCCGCTTCGCCGTCACCGATACGGCGCATCAGGTCCCGGTGGTCTATAAAGGCCTCCTGCCGGATCTGTTCCGCGACGGACAGGGCGTGGTGGCGCAGGGTGTGCTGCGCCAGGACGGCGTGTTCGAGGCCGGCGAGGTGTTGGCCAAGCACGACGAGAAGTACATGCCCAAGGAGGTCGCCGATGCCTTGAAGCAGGCCGGCTACTGGAAGCACGACGAGAACGGGGGCCAGAAGACGCCATGATCGCCGAGATCGGCCATTACGCGCTGGTGCTGGCGCTGGGGATGGCCCTCGTGCAGGGCACCTTTCCCTTTTGGGGCGCGGCACGGCGCGATCCCGTCCTCGTCGGCCTCGCCTGTCCCACGGCTCTGGCCCAGTTCCTGTTCGTCTCGCTGGCGTTCGGGGCGCTGATCCACGCCTACGTCACCTCCGACTTCTCGCTCGCGAACGTCGCTCAGAACTCGGCGGTCGAAAAGCCCATGATCTACAAGATCAGCGGCACGTGGGGCAACCACGAGGGCTCGCTCGTCCTATGGGTCTGGATCCTGGCCCTGTTCGGCGCTCTCGTCGCGGCCTTGGGCTCGAACCTGCCACCCGCCTTCCGGGCGCGCGTGCTCGGCGTGCAGGCGCTGATCGGCGTGGGCTTCCTCGCCTTCATGCTGTTCACCTCGAACCCGTTCTTAAGGCTCGATCCCGCCCCGCTCGACGGGCGCGGCCTCAACCCGATCCTGCAGGATCCGGGCCTCGCGATGCACCCGCCGCTTCTCTATCTCGGCTATGTCGGCCTCTCTACCGCCTACTCCTTCGCCGTGGCGGCGCTGATCGAAGGCCGGATCGACGCCACCTGGGCGCGCTGGGTGCGGCCCTGGACGCTCATGGCCTGGATCGTGCTCACACTCGGCATCGCCGCCGGCAGCTACTGGGCCTATTACGAGCTCGGCTGGGGCGGCTGGTGGTTCTGGGACCCGGTCGAGAACGCCTCGCTCATGCCCTGGCTCGCGGCCACGGCGCTGCTGCACTCGGCGATCGTGGTCGAGAAGCGCGACACGCTCAAGAGCTGGACCATCCTGCTCGCGATCCTGGCCTTCTCGCTCTCGCTCTTGGGCACCTTCCTCGTCCGCTCGGGCGTGCTCACCTCCGTCCACGCCTTCGCCACCGATCCCGCGCGCGGCGTGTTCATCCTGGGCCTGCTCACGGTCGCGATCGGCGGCTCCTTGGTCCTCTACGCCTGGCGAGCGCCCGCCATGCAGGGTGGGGGTGTGTTCGCGCCGATCAGCCGTGAGGGCGGGCTGCTCTTGAACAACCTCCTGCTCTCGACCGCGGCCGCGACCGTGCTGCTCGGCACGCTCTACCCGCTCGTGCTCGATACGATCGGCGGCGACAAGATCTCGGTGGGTGCTCCCTTCTTCAACGCCACCTTCGTGCCGCTGATGGTGCCGCTGCTGCTGGCCGTGCCCGTGGGCTCGATGCTGGCCTGGAAGCGCGGCGACCTCGCCGGTGTCATGGACCGGCTCTTGGCCGCGGTCGGGGTGACGTTCGCAGCCGGGCTGCTCTGGCTGGCGCTGCACGATTTCCGTGCCAGCCTCGCCGCGGGCGGGCTGGCGCTCGGCGTCTGGGTGATCGCGGGCTCGCTCAACGAGCTTCTCTTGCGCCTCGGCGTGGCCTGGCCGCTCGATCTTTCCCGCGTCCTCGCCCGTGCGCGCGGCCTGCCGCGCTCGGCCTGGGGCATGGCGCTGGCCCATGCGGGCCTGGGCGTGCTCGTCCTCGGCATCACCGTCCAGGGAGCCGGGCAGATCGAGCGCATCCTGGTGATGAAGCCGGGCGAGACCACCGAGCTCGCCGGCTACGAGGTGCGCTTCGACGGGGTGAGCCAGGTGCAGGGACCGAACTACACCGCCCAGCGCGGCACCTTCACCGTGACCACGGATGGAGCGCCGGTCACGGTCCTGCATTCCGAGAAGCGCTTCTTCCCGATCGAGGGCATGCCGACGACCGAGGCCGGCATCGATACCACTCTCTGGCGCGACCTCTACTTCGTCCTGGGCGATCCGGCGCCGGACGGCGGCTTCGCCGTCCGGCTCTACTACAACCCGCTGGTGCTCTGGATCTGGGGCGGGGCGCTGATGATGGCAGCGGCCGGCGTGCTCTCGCTCTCCGACCGGCGCCTTCGGGTGGGGGCGCCGCGGCCGGCACGGGCCAAGACCGAGCCGGCGCCCGCTGGAGCCTGAACCCATGAGCGAAGCCGCAACCGATCCGCAGCCGGCGCGGCGCCGGCCTCTCCTCTTCATCGTGCCCCTCGTGCTGTTCGCGCTCACGGGCGTGTTCCTCGCGATCGGGCTCAGCCGCGACCCGAGCACGCTGCCTTCGGCGCTGGTCGGCAAGCCGGCACCGACCTTCGCCCTGCCGCCGCTCGAGGGCCGCGACGATCACGGGTTCGCCAGCACCGACCTCGGCGGCCGGCCGACGCTGGTCAACGTTTTCGCCTCCTGGTGCGTGCCGTGCCGGATCGAGCACCCGGTGATCAGCCGGCTGGCCGAGCAGGGTGTGGCGGTCCAGGGCATCGACTACAAGGACAAGCCCGAGGACGCGAGGGTGTGGCTTCGGGAGCTGGGCGACCCCTTCCAGCATCTGGGTGCCGACCGCGACGGCCGGGTCGCGATCGAGTGGGGCGTCTACGGCGTGCCCGAGACCTTCGTCGTCGACAAGAACGGCCGGATCGCCTACCGCCATGTCGGGCCGCTGCAGCCGCGCGACGTCGAGGAGAAGATCCTGCCGCTGCTCGAGAAGCTGAAGTGACCCGCATCCTTCCGGCCCTCCTCGCCCTGCTCCTCGTCGCCACCGGCCCGGCGCTGGCGATCACCTCGCCCGACGAGATGCTCAAGGATCCGGCCCTCGAGGCGCGGGCGAGGGCACTCGGCAAGGAGCTGCGCTGCCTCGTCTGCCAGAACCAGTCGATCGACGACTCGAATGCCGATCTCGCTCGGGATCTGCGCCGCCTCGTCCGCGAGCGCATCCTCGCCGGCGACAGCGACCAGCAGGTCCTGGACTTCCTCACCCAGCGCTACGGCGACTTCGTCCTGCTCAAGCCGCCCGTGAAGCCGGTCACCTGGCTCTTGTGGTTCGGGCCGCCCGCGGTGCTGCTCCTGGGTGCCGGCCTTGCCGTCGCCTTCTTCCGCGGCCGCGCCGGTCCTTCGGCCGAGCCGGAGCTCGACCCGGCCGAGCGCGAGCGCCTCCAACGTCTGCTCGCCGAGAACGGCGGCACGGGCCAGCCATGAACAGCCTTTTCCTCGTCTTCGCCGTCCTCACCGTGATCGCCGTGGGCGCCGTGCTCTGGCCCGTGTTCCGCCGCCAGCACACGCCGCAGCGCGCCCGTTTCGAGCTCGACGTCTATCGCGACCAGCTCGCCGAGATCGACCGTGACCTCGAGCGCGGCCTGATCGCACCGGCCGAGGCGAAGGCCGCCCGGCTCGAGGTCGAGCGCCGTCTCCTGCGCGCCGCCGGCAGCCTCGATCCCGAGGCCAAGCAACCGGCGGCCGCCGGGCGACACGGGCCCGTCCTGGCCGCGGCCCTGGCCGTACCTCTCCTCGCCGCCGGCCTCTACGGGATCCTCGGCTCTCCGGATCTGCCCGACCAGCCGATCGCGTCGCGCCAGGACCGGCAGCAGGATCCGGGCCGGCCCGACATCCGGCAGATGGTGGCCGGGCTGGAGGCGCGGCTGCAGCAGAACCCGGGCGATGTCGAGGGCTGGCTGATGCTGGGCCGCTCGAAGGGCGTGCTCGGCCGGCCGCAGGAGGCGGTCGAGGCCTATCGCCGGGCGGTTGCCCTGAAGCCGGACGATCCGCGCGCGCAAGGCGGGCTGGCCGAGGCCCTCGTCACCGCGGCGCAGGGTATCGTGACGCCCGAGGCCAAGGGCCTGTTCCAGCGCGTAGCCGAGCGCGATCCCGCAGATCCCCGCCCCGACTTCTATCTCGGCTGGGCCGACGCCCAGGCCGGCGACTATCACATGGCGCTCGAGCGCTGGCGGAAGCTCCTGGCCGCGACCCCGGCCGACGCGCCGTGGCGTCCGCGCGTGGTCGACGCGATCCGCGAGGCGGCGGGCGAGCTCGAGCTCGATCCCGAGGCCGTGCTGGCCCAGATCCCGACCCCGCCTGCGACCGCCGCCCAGCCGAGCCAGGAGGACGTGGCAAAGATTCAGGCCATGTCGCCCGAGAAGCGCGAGACCTTCATCCGCAGCATGGTCGAGAAGCTGCAGGCCCGGATGGACGCCGACGGCAGCGACGTCGAAGGCTGGCTGCGGCTGGCCCAGGCGCGCCTCGTCCTGGGGGATGCCGAGCGCGCCAAGGCCACCTTCGAGAAGGCGCTCTCGCTCCATCCCGACGTACCCGTGCTCCTCAAGGGCTACGCCGCGACCCTCCTCGGTCCCGTGCGCCCCGAGACCGGCCTGCCCGAGATCGGCGACAAGGCGGCCGAGCTCTACAGCAAGGCCGCGAGCCTCGAGCCCGGTGATCCCGAGGCCTGGTGGTATCTCGGCATCCGCGCGCTCCAGGAGGGCAGGAAGGACGAGGCCCGCGCCAACTGGCAGAAGGTGCTCGCCAAACTCGACCCGAGCCGCCCCGAGTACGCGGAGGTCAAGTCGCGCCTAGACCAGCTCGGCGGGTGAGCCACGACGCCGAGCAGGCTGCAGCGAGCAGGATCGCCGGCGACAGGCTCGTCGGGCAGACCGAACGTCGTGCTCCGCAACATGATCCAACCCTCGATCACCATGCGGCTGATGCTCTCGCGGGAACTCTCCCCCAGCCAGCGATGAGAACAGAATGGCTGAATAGGATTATACGGTAGAATGCCCGGCCGGGCGGGCAAGCACCGCCGGATCGCACCGTGCTCGGCCGGCGATGCCGCTGATGACGAAGCTCAGTTTCGCCGCGCTGACGGGCTTGGGAAGATAGGGCGCATCCTGCAGAACAGGCTCGAGCAGCTCCTCACGATCATAGCCCGTGGTGACCACGTAGGGGATGCCGCGGCTGCACAGGGTCTCGGCCACCGGCGTGGACCAGCCATCACCCAGTGCGACGCCGAGCAGCACGATATCGGGGCGACGGGCGGTGCTCCGGAGGTAGGCGAGCGCGTCCTCGACCGTGGCGACCGGGCCCAGGACCCCGAAGCCCGCCGTCCGCAGCTTGCCTGCGAGATCATAGGCGACGATGAGCTCGTCTTCGACGATGAGAACCTTCCACCGCGTCCTACGGTCAGAAGGGATCGAAGATGACATGCCCTGCTTCACCCGATGAATGACTAGTAATTCTGTCATACCGGAGGATGGAGGGTCAAGCCCGTGCCGGCGCCTGGGCGAGGAAGGGGCAGCCGGACCTGATAGGATAATATTCCTTCAAGAGAGCGAGGCGTCAGCCCCCCTCGCGCCGGCTCTCGCCTTCAAGCCGGGTGACGAGGCGCCAGCCGCCCGCGACGAGCTCGCGCGCGGTGGCGAAGCGGGGCTCGGCGCTGTCGAAGACGCCACCCGCCTCCAGCGCCCGGACGAGGTGCGGATCGGCCGCGGCGAGCGCCCGGAGGTAGGAGCCTTCCGCCGTAACGGCAATGCGACTCGCGAAGCCGGGGTCGGCCTCGCCGGCGAAGGTCGGGGCGTGGAACATGAACAGCGCCGAGGCGGCGGCGGCGCGCTCAGGGGCGGCGGCGAACAGGACGACGCACGCCGACTGGCAGGACCGGCCGGCCCCGACCCGGGTCTCGATCCCGGTGAGCCTGCCGGCCAGCAGCACGAGACGGCGCATGAGCAGGGCGGCATCGAGATTGCCGCCGTGGCTGTCGAGCTCGAGGACGGTGCGACCGTCCGGGTCGAGCAGGACCGCGGCAGCGAGCACGGCCGCGAAGCGGGGAAGCGTGGCGGGTGTGATCCGGCCCTCGAGCACGAGGCCGTTCCGGGTGAGGGCGACACGCGCCGGCAGCTCCTCGCCGGGTGCTGTGGCGCCGGAATCGAGCGTGGCAACGAGGCCGGCGGCGAGCACCGGCACCGCCGCCAGCGCCAGGCAGCCGAGGAGGCGCCACGCCCGTGCCACGAGCGGAAGGACCGCCGACGGGCGCTCGTGCGGACTCGCCGTCATGGCGCGAGCGGAGAGCGGCTCAGAGATAGCTCACGAGGGACAGCCTGCCGAGCCGCGCCGTCACCGCATAAGATGTCTCGAGCTGGGTCTGCAGCTCGCTCAGCCGTGTCGAGGCCGCGTAGTCGTCGATCGATTCCAGCTCGCTCAGCCCGGCGCCGAGCAGGCTCGCCATCCGATCGTGGCGGTCCTTGGTGTCCTCGACCACGCTTTGACGGTGGCCCACGGTCGCGGCGAGATCGAGGGTCCGGCTCACACCCTCGGTCAGGCGGCTGGCCAGAACGCCGGCGAGCTGCCGATAGCTCGCAGCGCTCGCCTCCCTGGCCGGCACGGCGGCGGCGACGCTCAGCGCCTCGAGCACGGTCTTGAAGGCCGGGTCGTTGGCGCGCACGTCCGTGCTGACCTCGAGCCCGCTGTCGATGATGCCGCTCATCGTCCCCGTGATGGAACCCGCATAGACGAGCTTGTCGAAGTTCCAGGCCGGGTTGGGATGCGTGCCCGCAAAGACCGCGTGCACCTCGTCGAGGAAGCCCTGCATCCCTTCGGTGGTCTCGAGGTCGTAGCCGGACTTGATCGCCGCGATCACCGATTGGAGCGAGTTGCCGTCGGCGTTGGCCTCGTCGGGTGCACGCACCGGCGCCGTGGCGGTGGCGGGCCCGGAGAACAGATACTGGCCGGCATAGGTCTGGTTGAGGGTGGCGCGCATCTGCGCCAGGTAGCCGGCGGCACCATCGCTGATCACCCGGACCGCGTTCTGGTCGGCGCTGCCGGACTGCACGGACAGCATCTGGTCACGGACGGCTTGCGCGATGTCCTTGACCTGCCCGATCGCCTGCTGCTGACCTTCGAGCCGGCTCGCGACGACGGCAGCCGCGTCCTGGTAGAAGATCGCCTGCTGGTAGGCGCTGCGCATCGCGAGGCCACGGCCGGACTGGGTGCCGAGGCCTTCGAAGTAATCGGCATGGGTACCGCTCGCCACCTCCTCGGTGAGCCGGTTCAGCTCCGAGCGGGTCGCCTGGATACGCGCCTGCAGGCGCAGATGCTGGCCCAAGGTCGAGATCGTGCTCATGCTTGCCTCCGTCCGCCGGTCAGATCCGCTGCAGGAGCTCGTCGAGCATCCTGGTCGCCGTCTGCAGCACCTGGGCCGAGGCGGCGTAGGAGCGCTCGAACAGGAGCGTGTCCTGCAGCTCCTTGTCGAGATCGACCCCCTGGTTGTCGGCGAGCCGGGCTTCGAGCGAGGTCACGAGCGAGCTCTGGTAGCTCTTGTTCGCCTCGAGTGCCGATTTTCCGGCCTGCTGCGCATCGGTGATCTGGTTGGCGTAGGCGATCAGCGAGGTGTTGCTCGCGAGCCCTGCCGCCGGATCGAAGTCGTAGCTCTGCTCGAAGATCCGGGCGAAGCGCCGGGCCTGATCTCCGTCGCCGACCTCGCCGGGACTCGTGGCGTTCACGCCGGTCCGCACCCGCCAGACCTCGCCGCCCCGTGCCGGATCGACGCGCGGGTTGACGGTCAGGCGCCCAGCGAGGCCGGTGACCGTGCCGGCACCCATGCCGGCGTCGGGCGCCGCGGAATCGACGAGCAGACCGGCCTGCGGCGTCGAGGCGCCGATGGTCGCATCCGCCTGCTGGAAGGCCCGTGCCAGCGTGCTCGCGAGGGCGTCGAGCTGGCGCTGCGCTTGCGGCATCACCTGGTCGCGCACGGCGAAGCTGCCGGCGAGCCGGCCAGTGCGGATCGCCTGTGGCGCGCCCGAACCCGGCGTGAGGTCGATGCCGTCGACGGTAAGGCCGGGCAGCCCGCCCCGGCCGCGGTCGTAGGCGAGTTCCGGTCCCATGGCATCGCCGCCTGCGAACTGCAGCTCGTGCACCTTCTCGTCGAGGAGGGTCACGCCCGTCTCGGTGAGGAGCGTGACCGTGCCGTCGGGCCGCTGGCTGACGCGGACCGGCAGGATCGTCGTGAGCTCCTGCACGGCCTTGTCGCGCGCATCGAGGAGATCCGAGGCGTCGCCCTGGGGCGGAACGACCCGGATCTCCTCGTTGAGCTTCTGGATCGCGGCGAGCCGGTCGTTGGCGGTGGCCACGTCGGCCGCGATCGAACGCTGGGCGAACAGCCGCTCGTTCTGGACCTCCTTCGAGAGCGAGTTCAGAAAGCGCGCGGTCTCGCCGGCGCTGTCCACCGCCTCCTGCTGCAGGACGATGTCGTCCGGCCGGTTGCCGAGCTGGGTCAGGGCCTGGGAGAGCCGCGTCAGCGACGAGCCGAGATCGTTGCCGGTTCTGGGGTCGCCCAGGCGCTGGACCAGCGAGGTTCGGGCGGTCAGCTCCGCCTCCATGCCCGCGAGGCCGGCGCGCTCCTGGCCGGCTTCTCGTGCCAGCGGCAGGTCGGCGGCCCGGATGATGCCGTCATACTGGAGGCCGAGCGGGCCCGAGCTGAACCGGCCCTCCTTGCGGACATAGCCCTCGACCGTGCTGCCCGAGATGTTGCGCGCGGCGATCTCGGTGCGACGCGAGGCGATCTGCAGGCCGGCGAGAGCGCTCGCGATGGCGGAGCTGATCATCGACGGGAACTCCTTCGCGTCAGCGCTTCAGGTTCGTGAGCTCCTGGAGCATCTGGTCCGAGGTCGTCACGATCGAGGCGTTGGCGGAGTAGGCGCGCTGCGTGGTGATCATGGAGGTGAGCTCGTCCGCTATGTCGACGTTCGAGCCTTCGACCGCATAGGAGCGGATGGTGCCGATGCCGCTGTCGCCGGCGAAGCGGCGGAGCAGCGGGCCCGAGTTCTGGGTGATGGCATAGGCGTTGCCGTCGAGCGGCTCGAGCCCGCTCGGGTTGGCGACGTCGGCCATCATCAGCTTGAAGCGTGGCTCGCGCGCGCCGTTCTTGAACACCGCATAGACCGTGCCGTCCTCGTCGACGTCGATGTGGGAGAAGTCGGAGGCGGTCACACCGTCGGTCGAGAAGGTGGGCGCATAGGTGAAGTCGAACTGGGTGATCTGCAGGTCGAGCCTCATGGTCTGTCCGGTAGCGGTCGTCAGCGTGATCTTGCCATCCGCATCGGCTCCTGGAATCGCGCCCGGCAGGCCGGCATTGGCGCCCGTGGCCTCAAAGGCGATGTTCTGGTCGTAGAGAGGCGCCGTCCGTGCCGGGTCGGCATCGATGTCGTAGATGGCGAGATTCCAGCTATTGGGGACACCACCCGCCGAAGGCGTCCAGACGAACTGCAGCGTCTTGGTGGCGCCGAGCTCGTCCACGTAGGTGACGGCGGTCTCGAGCGGCTCGCCCTGAACGGCCTGACTGGCGAGCGAGGCGGGCAGGTTGTCCTTGAAGGTGATGTTCTGCGAGGGCTTCGGGCTCGAAGGCTGCCAGTCGAACTGGATCGACTGCGGGACCTGCGAGACCATCTTGCCGTCCTTGTCGAGCGGCACGCCCTGCAGGTAGTAGCCGCTGTCGAGCCGAAGATAACCTTCGGCGTCCAGCGCGCTGCCGCCGACGCGCGTGAGCAGCAGCGGCTCGTCGGCCTGGTTCGCGGGCGTCCCGCCGCGGACGACGAAGAAGCCGCTGCCGTTGATCGCGAGGTCGGTCGAGCGCGACGTGCTCTGGATGCTTCCTGCCCGGTCGATCTCGCGGTTGACGAGCGTGGCGACGCCGCCGGCGGCGTATCCGGTATCGTAGGTGGCACTCCGGGCCGTGGCATCCACGACCCGGGTGGTGAACTCGACCACCGAGCGCTTGTAGCCTGCGGTCTGCGCGTTCGAGATGTTGTCGGCGATCGCGGCGAAGCGACGGGACTGGGCGCCGAGGCCCGACACACCCGCCTGGAGAGCGCTTTGGATGGACATGGTGCATTCCTTGCCGGAAGGAGAGGAGAGGTAGAAAAGCGAGCCGGGCCGCCTTGTGGCATCCTGCGCCCGAGCTTCTGGCGAGCCCGCGGAAGAATTCATGACGCGGCGTCCTTGGCGGCGCGCATCGACATCAAGAGGATGCTGATGCGCCGGTTGCTGGCCGCCATGGGGTCGTCCTTGATCAGGGGCTGGCGATCGGCGAGGCCGAGCACGCGCACGATTCGCGATTCCGGCACGCCGTTCGCCACGAGCAGGCGTCTCGCGGCGTTGGCCCGCTCGGCCGACAGCTCCCAGTTCGAATAGTCGCCGCGCTGGAGCGGATGGGCATCGGTATGCCCGCCGATGGCGATCGTGTTCGGCACCCGCGCCACCATGGCGGCGACGAGCTTCAGGAGCTGCTCCATGCGCGGCACGATGACGGCGCTGCCCGAGGCGAACATGGGCGAGCGCTCCTGGTCGATGAGCTGGATGCGCAAGCCGTCCGGCGTGCGCTCGACCAGCATGTTGCCGGCGAGCTCGGGCGAGTCCTTCACTGCGGCCTCGAGGTTGCGCTCGATCTCGGCGAAGGCGGCCTCCTCGCGGCTCGCGCCGTCGTCGGTCGGCTGCGGCAGGGGCCGGCCGAGGCCGGGTGCGGGCATCAGCACGATCGGCGTCATGCCGCTGGGCGTGGCGGCCGTCCGCTGCCCGCCGGCGATGTCGATCACCTTGCCCTGGAGCACGCCGTTCGAGCCGCCGCCCGAGTTGGTGACGACGTTGAAGTAGTCGCTGATGCCCTTGCGCTGCTCCTCGGTCGTGGCGCCGAGCAGCCAGAGCAGGAGGAAAAAGGCCATCATCGCCGTGACGAAGTCGGCATAGGCGATCTTCCAGGCGCCGCCGTGATGGCCGCCGCCACCCTTCTTCGGGCGCTTGATGACGATGATCGGGCTGCTCTGCTTTCTGCTCACGTCAGGCAGCCTTGCTCTGGCCGATGCTGGTCACGGCCTCGTCGAGCTCGGCGAAGCTCGGGCGGACCGTGTCGGCGATCACCTTCCGGCCGAACTCGACCGCGATCGCAGGCTGGCTGCCGTTCAAGTGCGCGATGAAGGCGGCGCGGATGGCATGATAGTACTTACAGTCGGAGTCGTGGATGCCCTTCACCTTGGACGCGAACGGGCCGACGATGCCGTAGGACAGGAACACGCCGAGGAAGGTGCCGACCAGCGCCGAGCCGATCATCTCGCCCAGGATCGCAGGTGGCTGGTCGATCGAGCCCATGGTCTTGATGACGCCGAGCACGGCGGCGACGATGCCCAGGGCCGGCAGGCCGTCCGCCACGGTCTGGAGCGCATGGCTGCCGTGGTGCAGCTCCTCGCTGATGACGCCCAGCTCCTGCTCCATGAGCGCGTCGATCTCGAGCGGGTTCTCGACGCGGAGCACGATCAGGCGGAGATAGTCGCAGACGAAGGTCACCGCATGGTGATCCTTCTGGAACAGCGGGAAGCTCTTGAACAGCTCGCTCTCGTGAGGCGCTTCGATGTCCTTCTCGATCGCCTTCGGTCCCTTCGTCTTCAAGGTCTTGAAGATGAGGAAGAGCAGAGTAAGGATCTCGATGTAATGCGCCTTCTTGTATTTCGGACCAGCGAAGACGAGCTTGAAGTTCCTGGCCGTCTCCTTGAGCAGATGCCCGTCGCTCGAGATCAGGAAGGCGCCGATGCCGGCGCCGCCGATCACCATGAACTCGAGCGGCAGCGCATGGAGGACGACCTCGAGATGGCCACCGCCCAGCCAGTAGCCACCGAAGACGCAGCTCAGCACCACGACGAAACCGATCGGGACCAGCATCACCGTCGACCTTCAGACCGTCTTTCGTCTCTGTCGCGTCGCGGGAGCGGTCACGACGTGCCTGCCGTCGGGCCGACGCTCGTGATCCTGTCGATGCCGATCTCCTTGCCGGCGACGACGGCCATCACGGCGCCGTTCACGAGCCGCAGCTCGTCCACCCTGCCGGAAACGGTCGTGTCGAGGGTGCGCGGCGTGCCGTCGGCAGCAGTTGCCGTGACCTTGAGCGTGTAGTTGCCGGCAGGCGCCGTGCCGCCCGCGTCCGTCGTCCCGTCCCAGGCATCGTCGTAGTCGCCCGCCGCCGCGGCGCCGGTGACGGTCCGCACCGCCCGACCCGAGGCGTCGAGCACCTGGACCGTGACGGAGCTCGCATCGCCCGGCACGGTGTAGGAGAAGCGCACGGGTGTGTGGCCGTCGAACGCGACCGCGTCGCTCGGCACCACGACCGTCCTGCCGAGAAAGCTCGATGCCGTGGAGAGGACCTGGCCCTGCACCATGCCGACGATCGTATCGAGCTTGTTGTTGGCGTTCACGGCCTGCTCGGCCTGGGCGAACATGGCGAGCTGGGTGACGAACTGCGTGCTGTCGACCGGGGCCGACGGGTCCTGGTTCTGGAGCTGCGTCACGAGCAGCTTCATGAAGCTCTGCAGGTCGCCGGCGACGCTGGACGAGGCGGCCTTGGCCACCTGGCCGGCCGTGGTGGCCGCAGCACCGGCGCTGGAGACGGTCGTCATCGAACGGGTTCCTCAGACGATGATGTCGATCGAGCCGTCGCCCGACCGTTGGACTGGGCGGACCGCCGGTGCCGTGCTTTCCTCGGCGGCCTCGGCGCGGGCGGAGACGGAGGCGTAAGGCTGATGGCGCCCTTCGCCCGAGCCGCGCGGCTCACCGCCGAAGCGCTGGCCGTCCTGCCGCAGAGAGAACTCGAGCCCGCCGTCGAGCCGCAGGTTCGAGCGGGCGAGCGCCTGGTCGAGCGCCTGGCTGTCGCGGCGCAGGAGATCGAGCGTTTCCGGCCGCTCGACTGCCATGGCGATGCGGACGAGATCGCCTTGGGCATCGAGCGTGACGTCGATCCGGCCGAGGTCCGGCGGGTCGAGCCGGATCGTGATCCGGTGCTCGTTGTGCGTCGCCGCGTGCGCGATCCGGATCGGAATCTGGTCGATGGTCAGCCGCGTCTCGATCGCGGCAGCGGCGCCGTGCTCGGCGGGCTTCACAGCGGGTGTGGTCATCTCGGGTGCCGGCCGCGCCTCGCGGACGGGCACAGGATCGGGCTGCGGCGTGGGCGACGGCTCGGCGCGGGATCGTTCGGCCGGCCCGGTGGTCGTGGCAGACGCCGTCTCGCGGGTGCCGGACTCCGGCCTGTCGGGTGAATCGGCTCGTTCCGCCCGCACCGGCACCGCATCGGGCTCGTCCGCGGCATCCGCCGGTGCAGCGGGATGCGACGGCGCGTCGGCAGCGGGCGCAGCACGCGCGGGCACCGGCGCCGCAGGAGTTGCTGCCGGCGGCTCCACGGCGGGCGTCGGCTCGATCGCGGGCTCGGCCGGTGCGATCCGGGTGTCGCTTCCGTCGGCTTCGGGCGCAGCGGGCGGCACCAGCTCGATGAGGAGATCAGCCGGCAGCACGAAGCTCGGCAGCTCCAGCACCGGGGTGCCCGCGGCAACATCGCTCGTCGGATCGGCAGCCGTCGGGCCCGTTGCCGGGGCGGTCGCCGGATCGCTCGCGAGGACGTCACCGGAGGGCACAGCCGTTCCATCGCCGGTCCCGGGGATCGGGAACCGATCGGCGCCGTCCGTCGTCGGTGCCGTCCCATCGGCGGCGACCGGAGGGACAGGAGGCGATGCGGGAGCAGGCGCGACCGGAACCGGCGTCCGACCGATATCCGCGGATGCAGCCAGGAGACCAGTGGCCGTGGCAGCATCGGCTCCCGCATCGGCGGGAAGCAGCGAGGATGCGCTGCTGCCTGCTTCGACGGTCGGGACCTCGGCGCTACTCGCCGTCGGCGACGGCCCACCGACGACGTCCAGGGGGGCGACAGGCGATGCGGAAGCGGACGCGATCGGAGAAGGCATCTGGCCAACGCCGACGAGGGATGAAGCCAGGGATCCCGTGGCCGTGGCGGGCTCGGTCCCCATGTCGCCGCCAAGCGGCGAGGACGTACCGCCGTCCGCTCCGACGGCCAGGGCATCGGCGCGGTCGGCTACCGTCGGCATCTTGCCCGCAGCGATCGGCGGCGTGGAAGGAAATACGGCCGGAGGCGGCGCAGGCAATGGCTGACCGATGCCGGAGAGCGCGGCCAGAAGACCGACGACGGGATTCCCGGCTCCGCTGCCGGCATCCCCGCCGGCAGCAAGCTCGGGATCGGCGCCGGCCTCTTCGGCGCTCTCCTCGCCCGCCGATCGGAGCACAGGTCTCTCGGCTCCGTCCTCGATGCCGAGGAAGCCGGAATCGGCCCCCGGTTCACCCGCACCGCCGCCCAGCAGCAGGCTGAAAGCCACCGACGCCGCATCGGAGGGTGCGGCGGACCTCGGCATGCCCGTGCTCGTCGTACCGGCCGACATCGTCGGGGAGATCGGCAGCATCGTCGGGAATCCTATGTGGATCCGGTTCCGTGTGAACGAGAGCTAGCAAGAATCCTCTTCATGGATCCATTGGAGATTGTGACGCAAGGATTCGTATTCGCTCAGCCGTAGCTACGGACCAGGCTGCCACCGAGCAGCCACCAGCCGTCGACCAGGACGAAGAAGATCAGCTTGAAGGGAAGGCTCACGACCACGGGCGGCAGCATCATCATGCCCATCGCCATGAGGACCGAGGACACGATCATCTCGATCACGAGGAACGGGACGAAGATCAGGAAGGCGATGGTGAAGGCCTTGCGGAGCTCGGAGGTCATGAAGGCCGGGATCAAGGTGGTCAGCGCCGGCCGGTCGGCCGCGGCGGCCTCCGCCGGTGCTGTCCCTTCCGTTCCTGCTGCCAGCGACGCTGCGTGGCGCCTGGCCGCGAGCTCCTCGAAGAGGGCGAGATCCTTCTCCCGGACGTTCGCCGCCATGAAGCTGCGGAACGGCTCGAGGGTGCTCGTGAACGCCGCCTCGGGCGAGCTCGAGCCTTCGAGGTAGGGCCCGATCCCTTCCTGCCAGGCCCGCTCGAAGGTCGGCTGCATGACGAAGAGGGTGAGGAACATGGCCAGCCCGACGATCACCATGTTGGGCGGCGACTGCTGCAGGCCCAAAGCGCTGCGCAGCACCGAGAGCACCACGACGAACTTCGTGAAGCTCGTCGCCATGACGAGAAGGCTCGGCACGAGCGCCAGGACCGTGATGAGCGTGACGAGCTGCAGGAGAGCGGGCGTCAGCCCGCCCTCGAGCTGGTCGCTCAAGGCCTCGAGCGGCCCGGCCGCGAGTGCGGGCGCGGCCAGGAACGTCACGGCCACGCCGCAGACGAGAGCGAGCGCGTGGCGGCGGCTCATGCCCGTCCGGATCCGTTGCCGGGCCCGGTGCGCCAGCGCCGCAGCATGTTGTGGATCGTGCGCACCGACACGCTCAGCATCTGCGCCGCATGGGTGCGGTTGCCACCGCAAGCCTTGAGCGTCTGCAGGACCAGGGCGCGCTCTACCTCGGCCATGTTCCGCCCGACAAGCGGGCGGACGAGTTCTTCCGTGGACGGGGCGTCGTTGTCGTCGAAGCGGTTCACGTTCGTTCTCGCACGGCTCGCATCATGTCTTTCCGGCGACTCAGATCGCCTCGCCGGACTGCTTCACGATCTCGATCAGGGTGACGCCGAGCTGGCCGTCGTTGAGGACCAGCTCGCCTCGCGCCACCGGCCGGCCGTTGACGAGCACCTCGACGGGCTCGCCCACCTTGCGCTCGAGCATGATGACGGAACCCCGCCCCATCTTGAGCAGCTCGCCCACGGTCATGGTGACGCGGCCGAGTTGGACCGCGACGGTAACTTGGACGTTCTCGACCGCGACGAGCGGCAGGTCGAAGGGCGGCGGCCCGACCCTGGTGTCGAAGGACGGCATCGCGATGGTCTCGCTCATGACGACGTTTCCGGGTTGGCTGGCTTGCGACGGCGGGGCGTGCGGCGCAGCGGCTCGGCCGGCCCGGGTGCTGCGGCCGCCTCCGGGGAGGGAAGCTCGGCCTCACCGGCGAGTATCCGGCAGGCGTCGAGAATGGATCGGGCGAGGCTCGCCGGCGACAGGGCAATGCCGCCCTGCTCCCAGCTCACCTGCAGGGTGCCAGCGGCGAGTGTCGGGTCCGGCCTGATCTCCACGCGCGCCGTGCTGCCGATGGCCGGGGCCAGCCGGGTCAGGGCCATGCGCGTGCGCTCGCACGCATCGGGAGCCACGCTGAGAACGATGCTCGAGGCTCTGGGCGCCGAGCGCAGCGCCTCCTCGACGAACCGCTCGAGGCGGAGGGACCCCAGCTGCGCCTCCAGGCCCGGCAGGAGCTTCGCCACCGCCTGGGCCACGAAGCTGCCGGCCTCGGCGACGACACGCGCCACCTGCTCCTCCATCGCGGCCTGGAGCGGCAGGACGGCATCCGCGAAGGCCCGTGCCAGACGCAGCGCCTCGCCCGCGAGATCCTGCTCGGCAGCGGCTCTGCCTTCGGCCACGCCCTTCGCGAAGCCCTCCTCGTGCCCCTGCCGGCGGGCATCGGCGAGCTTCCGTTCGAGCTCGGCGCGCGCCCGCTCCAGAGCGGCCTGACGGCGCGCCGCGCGCTCCTCCGCCCCGGCCTTCTCGGTCGGCTTCGCCGCCGACTGGGGCGGCAGCCGATCGAAGTCACGCGTGAACGGGAACGGCTGCGGCATGGTCAGCGCGCCTTGGCCTTGTCGTGGAGCCAGATCTTGAGGAAGGCCACGGCCTCATCGAGGTTGGTGTCGATGATCTGCTGCACCTGCTGGATGGTGGCGCGGCGCACCCCGCCCTGGACGTTGCCGCCGAGGTCGACCACGCCCTCGCCCGCCTCGCTGCTGACGGCGAGCAACGGCTGGTCTTCGGGCTGCGGCAGCTGCTTTGCGGCCTCGGCCGCCTCGAGCGCCCTGGCCTCGGCCGCCTCGAGCGCCGCCTTGGCCTCCGCCTCGGCCGCGAGCGCTCTGGCCTCGGCCTCGGCGCGCCGCCGGCGCGCCCGCAGTAGGGCGAGCAGGAGGGTACCCAAGAGCAGGAGGACGGTCACCACCCCCAAGACCGTGAGCACGAGATGCGCGCGCAGGACGTCGAGCAGCGTCGGCGGCGGGGCCGGCGGCGCCTCGCTCACGATGTTGGGCTCGAGCGCCGAGAACGGCATGCTCGCGATCTCGAACGTGTCACCGCGCTCGGCGGAGAAGCCGGCCGTGGCGCGGGCGAGGCGCTCGAGCAGGGCCAGCTCCTCGGTCGTGCGCGGCCGGCAGCTGGTCCGCCCCTGCGCGTCGACCTCGCATACGCCGTCGACCGCGATCGAGATCGAGAGCCGCTTGATCCTGCCGCTGCCCGCCACGAACTCGCGCGTGGTCTTGCCGATCTCGTAGTTGATGGTCTGCTTGCTGCGATCCTGCTCGGTCTGCCTGGCGCCGCCCGATGGCGGCTTGCCGGCGTTCTCGGGCAGATCCTTCTCGACCGAGACGTTCTGCTTGGTATCGGTGCTGCGCTCGCGCTCGGTCTCGGTCTGCTGCGAGCGGGGCACCTGCCCCATCGGGTCGTAGCTCTCCTGAACGCTCCGCTCGCTCGAAAGATCGAGCTCGGCCGAGACCTTGGCCCGCACCCGGCCAGCGCCCACGATCGGCGTGAGCTGCTCCTCGAGCGCCCGCGCGATCCGGTCCTCGAGCGCGATGCGGCGCTGGTCGTTGCGATCGAGATCGGCACCCTCGCCACTGTCGGCGCTGGCCAGGAGATTGCCGTAATTGTCGACGATCGAGACGTTCTCGATCCTGAGCCGCGGCACCGCCGAAGCGACGAGGTGGCGGATCGCCGCCACCTGCTGCCGTCCGACGAGGTCGGGCGAGATCACGGTGAGCAGCACCGAGGCCGAGGGCGGCGTCCAGTCGCGCGAGAACGGCTCGCGCTTGGCCATGACGATGTGGACCTTGGCCGCGCGCACACCGCTCAAGGAGGCGATCGTGCGCGCGAGCTCGCCCTCGAGGGCGCGCAGATAGGTCACCTCGTCGCGGAACTGCGTCGAGCCCAGGGTCTGCGCCTTGTCCAGGAGCTCGTAGCCGGTGGAGCCCTGGCTCGGCAATCCCTGCCCCGCCACCAGCATGCGCGCGCGACCGAGATCCTGCTCCGGCACCATGATCGAGCCGCCGTCGGACGAGAGCCGGTAGGGAATGCCGGCCCCGTCCAGGATCTGGGTCATGGCCGCGACGTCGCCGGGCGCCACGCCACCGAACAGCACCCGGTTGCTCGTCTCCGGCTGCGCCAGCATCAGCCAGGCGAAGAGCCCCATCAACGCCACGCCCACGGCGCCGAGCGCTGCCAGCCTGGGACGGGTCAGCTTCTCAAAATTCATGGTGGTATGCGACCGTGTGGGGCTCGTATGGATATCAGGGATTCAATGTCGCCGGATCAATGAATTCCGGTTGACGAATCCTTTGTACGAAGTTTTTTCCTTCACGCCAAGAGTGGTCTATAGACGGGTATCCGAACCCGAGCCTGACGGAAAACCATGGCGGAATCCCCTTCGAAGTCGGCGCAGACCGGCGCTGCGCCAGCGCCGCGAAGCAGGCGGCGGCTGTTCCTGGCCGGCTTCGCGGTGGCGCTCCTGGGCGCTCTGGGCGCCAGTGGCTGGGTCGCTTGGACGCAGTGGTTGCAGCCGGAGCCGGTCGGACAGGACGACAAGGAGCCGCAGGCCCACGAGGCAGAGGGCATCCGTCCTCTACCCTCGGTCGAAGCCCGCTATCTGCCGGTGCCGGAGATCGTGGCCGTCCTCGCCGACCCGCCGCACGTGGCCCGTGTCGGGCTCACGCTCGAGGCCCTGCCCGGCAAGGAGCCGCTGCCGACCGAGGCCGATCTGCAGCGGCTCGGCGAGGAGGTCCGCCGTTGGCTCGCCTCGCAGAACATGGCCGATCTCGGCAGTGCCGCCAGCATGTGGACGATGCGGGCACGGGTGCTCGCCATCGCGCGCGATCTGTTCCCCGCGGCCAGGATCCGGGACGTCCTCGTCAGCGGCTTCATCCTGCAGTGACCCGCAAGCATCCCGACGGCACACCATGGACCCGAGCATGACCCCCGATTCCGCAGACGGCGAGGCAGCCGCGCCCTCCCCTGCTGCCGCCAGCTCGCCGGTCGATCTCGACCGCGAGCTGACCGACGAGGAGATCGCGGCGCTCGCCTTCGGCAGCGTCGACCCGAGCGCCGGCTCCGAACTGTCCGACGAGGAAATCGCCGCCCTTCTGAACGGTGGGCCCGCCGCCGAGGAACCGACTGCCAAGACCACCGTCGAGGCAGTCATGGCCGGCAGCATCGTGAGCCAGGTCAGCCCGCAGAAGCTCGCCCTCATCAGCGATCGCCTGCGCAGCCGGCTCACGATCAGCCTGAGAAAGCTCGTCGCCGACAACGTCGACATCACCGACCGGGTCGAGATCCTGCGCTACGGCGACTACATCAATCGCGTGCCGCTGCCGGTGATCATCGGCGTCGCCGAGGCCCGCGAGTGGAACGGCTCGCTCATGGTGCTGGTCGACGCAGCGCTCGTCCACAACCTGGTCGAGCTGCTCATGGGCGGGCGCAGGCACGACGGTGGCGCCAAGCTCGACCAGCGACAGTTCACCGCGATCGAGCACAAGATGATCGAGCGCACGATCCAGATCGTGCTCGACGACCTGGGTGCGGTATTCAGCGCCTTGAGCGACGTCACCTTCACGGTGAAAGCTACCGAGGTGAACCCGCGCTTCGTGGGGCTCGCCCGGGAATCCGACGTCGTCGTCCAGATGCGGCACAAGATCCAGATCGACCGCCGCTCCGGGATCATCGACATCGTGCTGCCGCGCGCGACGCTCGAGCCCGTGCGCGAGCAGCTCAGCCACCAGCGCCACGGTGAGCGCGGCACGGCCGACGCCAAATGGGAGGAGCGCTTGCGCTCGCAGCTCGTCACGACACCGGTCGAGGTCGTCGCCCTCCTGCCGACGCGGCCGCGAACCTTGGGCGAGGTCCTGGCGTGGCGCGTGGGCAGCCACCTCGCCCTCGATGCGACGCCGGAGACGCTGATCGATGTCGTCTACGGCGGCATGGCGGCGTGGAAAGGGCTGACGGGGCAGAAGGCGGGCCGGGTCGCGGTCTGCCTCGAGCAGAAGATCCTGCGTGACGGCTGAAGGGCCAAGGGAACCGAGAGATGCTGCTTGCGACCATCATGAACATGATCCTGATCGGCTTCCTCACGGCCTGGCTCGTGTGGTGGCGGCGAGCCTCGCGCCATATCGAGCGGTTCAAGGAGGCTCGTGCCGAGATGGGCGCCCTGATCGGGCAGCTCCAGGAGCAGATCGGCGTAGCGCAGGCCGAGATCGCGCGCATCTCGCAGGCGACCCGCGCCGCCCTTCCCGAGATGCAGCAGTCGGTCGCACGCTCGGAAGCCCTCCTGCACGAGCTCGAGCTCGTGATCGCGAGCGGCGAGCGGGTGGCCGATCGGATCGAGGCCGCGGCCCGGCTCGCTCACGTGGTCTCGCGCCCGCTGCTCGACGAGCAGCCGGCACCGGCACGGGTCGCGGCGCGCAAGGAGCGGGTCGAGCCGGCTCCGGAGCCGAAGCCGGTTCCGGAGCCGGCCGCGGCGAACCGTCCTATCCCGCGCAAGAAGATGTTCCGCGGGCGCCCGACCGTGCCGCCCACGGCCGCAAACGCCCACGAGGACCGCCCGGAGCTGACCTGAAGCGCCGGCACCAGGAGCCAGAGACCCATGCCCATCTCCTTCCGCCCGTCCTTTCAGACCTCGATCTCGGTGTGCGCGCTCGTCGCCGTCGGCGCCCACGGCTGGCAGCTCGCTCACACCGACTGGAAGGCGCTGATCACCAATCTCCGCAACGCGGTCATGCCGCCCGTGACCGCCCTCGGCGCGGTGCCACCCCGCAAGCCCGCGGAGCCTCCCGTCACGCCGCCGCCTGCGACCGCATCGGCGGCGGCGCTGCCAGCCGCTCTGCCGGCGGCCCTGCCGGCAGCCTCCGGCACGGCTCCGGCTGCGGCGACGGTTCGAGACCAAGTGGAGAGCGAAATGGCCCGTCTGCTCGAGGAGCTGAGGCAGCGCCCCCGGCCGGCGCCGGCGCCCGCCGCACCGCCCAAGGGTGTCGATCTCGCCCGTTCGGCCGTGGCGAAACGGCTCGACGAGACCGTCGCCAAGCTCGAGGCGCTGGGCGCTCAGCTCAAGAGCTACGCCAATGCGTCGGCCGCCGAGATCGCCAAGCCCAAGCTGCTGCTCGAGAACATGAAGCCGACCGAGGCCGCGGCGATTCTCACGAGCATGGACGAGACGGTGGCGGCCCGGATCGCGGCTGCCATGGAGGAGCGCAAGGCCGCCGCCGTCCTCGCGGCGATGCCTTCGGACCGGGCCGCGCGCATCACCCTCACCATCCGCTCGCTCGTGCCCAACCCGATGAGCCAGCCCGTATCCCAGCGCTAGCAGGTCGCCCATGGCACGCATCAACGCGATCACCACCCGCCTCAACGGCGTCACCGGACCCGAGAAGGTGGCGATCGTCATGCTCGCGGTGGGCAAAACCCACGCAGCCAAGCTGCTCGAGCGGTTCGACGAGGACGAGCAGAAAGAGATCGTCCGGGCGATGATGACCATGGGCCTGGTCTCGGGCGACATGGTCGAGCGCCTGCTCGCGACCTTCGTGAGCCGGATCCAGAGCTCGGACGTGTTCGGCTCGGTGGCGCAGGCCGAGCAGATCCTGCTCTCGGTCCTGCCGCCCGAGCGGGTGCGGACGCTCATGGAGGAGCTCAAAGGTGCGGCCGGGTGCAGCATCTGGGAAAAGCTCCAGAGCGTTCCAGATGCGCAGGTCGCGGCCTTCCTCGCCGCCGAGAGCCCGCAGACCGCGGCCTTCGTGCTGACCCGGCTGCCCCCCGCACAGGCGGCGCGCGTGCTGCAACAGTTGCCACGGCCCTTGGCCGAGGACATCGTCAAGCGCATCCTCAACCTGACGCCGGTGGCGAAGCCGGTCGTCGACGACGTCGAGCGCGTGCTGCGCACCGAGTTCCTGATCAATATCGGCCAGAACCGGATGGCGGACAATCACGGTCTCCTCGCCGAGATCTTCAACCATCTCGACCACGAGCTCGAGAGCGCCATGTTCGCCTCGCTCGACAAGGACATGCCGGAGAGCTCCGAGCGCGTCCGCTCGCTCATGTTCACCTTCGCCGACCTCAAGAACATCGACGATGCCGGCATCCAGATCCTGATGCAGGAGCTGCCGCCGGGACTGCTGCCTCTGGCACTCAAGGGCGCCGCACCCGAGATGATGGATCTTTTCCTGCGCAACATGGCCGAACGCGCCGCGCGCATGCTGCGCGAGGAGATCAACGGCATGCCCAAGGTCCGCCTGCGCGACGTGGAGGATGCGCGCCGCCAGATCGTCAACATCTGCAAGGAGCTGATCGCAAGAGGCGAGATCACGGCATCCGGCGAGGACGACGGCGGCTGGGTCGGGTGAGCGGCTGAGCGAGCCGGAGCCGGCCCATGATCCGTCTCCCGCCCGGCATTCCGGGGCCGGACCGCAGCCATCGGTTGCTCGGCCCCAGGCTCGCCGCAGTCCCGACCGCTCCGGTGACGCACGAGCCGGCCGACCTGCTCCCGCAGCCTCCCGAGCAGGTCCCCTCGCGCGACTCCGTGATCCTAGAGCTCAGCACAAGCGCCCTCAAGGAGAGGATGGCGCTGCTCCTCGAGCGCTTCGTGCCGAAAGGCTGGACCGTGCTCGGCATCGGTCGCGAGCAGGGCTTCCTGGCGCAAGCGCTCGCCGAGAGATCCCCGGCCGTGGGACCGGTCGATTTCCTGGCGTTCGGCGATACGGCGGATCCGGCCGGGGCGCTCGGGCCGATGGTCATGATCGAGCCCGTCGACGCGGTCGTCCTCGACGACGACGTCATGGGGCTGCCCGGCCCCGAGAGGTCCCGACTCATCGGGCAGGGACTCGGCGCCCTGCGGCCCGGCGGGCGTCTTCTGCTCGTCGTGAGCGATGCCGGCACGGGGCTCTGGGCCGAGGGCCTGACGTCATACGATGCCGAGATGCCGGACCAAAAGGAGGCGGAGTCCCCGGCGCCGTTCGGCCGCACGGGCCTGACGATCCTGCATCGGGACGGCTGCGATCTCGGCGCCAGATCCTGCGTCGAGCTCGTGCTCGAGCTGCCCTGGCCGGCCTGGATCGCGGCGCTGCCCGTACCGGTACGGGAGCGATACGGGCGGAAGCTCTGGCGCCTGCGGCGCCGCATCGACCGGCTGCGGACCGCGTGGCCAAGGCTGCGCTGGCGGCTGATCGAGCTCCTGAAGGAGGAGGACGAGGACGGCTGAGCCGGCGGCCCGATCAGTCCTTCCGGACGCGCGCGTGCTGGCGCTCGGCCAGCCAGTCGAGGAAGGTGGCCTCGCGCCGCGCCAGCGCCGCCCGCCCGGCCGCCTCGATCCGAGCGAGCATCTCGTCCAGGCGGCGCACCTCGAGCCAGGCCTCGTGCGCCGCCCGCACCCGCCGGTCGAGCTCCTCGCGAGCGGCGGCGAGGTCGGCCGCGAGCCGATGGCGCCGACTGCGCTGCTCCTCCAGATAGTCCGGCAGGAGCAGCATGCTGCGTGGATCACCTTCGGCGCGCCCGCGCTCGTCGGCCGATTCCTGCTCGATCCGGGCCATCGCCGCCTCGAGGACATCCACGGCCTCGGTCTGCTCGCGGACCGCCTGCCGCTTCCGATCGAGCGCGTGGCTCGCCACCCGCCGCAGCATCTCGACATCGCGCCGCCGCATCGGACTCTCCTCACCTAGAGCGCCACGATCCGGTCGGCCACGCGCTCCATGAGCCCGGCGACGAGCTGGTACATGAAGGTGGAGGTGAGCGCCAAGGTCACGAACACGGCCACGATCTTGGGAACATAGGTGAGTGTGCTCTCCTGAACCTGCGTCACCGCCTGGGCCAGCGCCACGACGAGGCCGGCCACGACCGAAGCCGCCATGGCGGGAGCGATCGCGAGCAGCGTCGTCCAGAGCGCATCCTGGAACACGGCGAGGACGTCGGCCTCGCTCATCACACCGGCATCCGCATGATTTCCTGGTAGGCCTGCACCATCTTGTCGCGGATCGCGACCGTCGCCTGGATGGTGAGCTCGGCCTGGGTCATGGCCGCCACGACCTGGTGCGTGTCCATGGTGCCGGCGACACCCTGCATGGCGGCAGCCTCGCCCGCCTGCACTGTCCGGATGGCGCGGCGGGTGGCCTCGGCGAGGGCATCCGCGAAGGAGCGGACGTTCTGGGGCGTGGCGGTCTTGTCCGTGCCCGCGAGCGCGGACGAGCCGCCGAGGCGGGCGACGTTGGCATAGAGGCCGGCAGGCGAGAAGCTCATGGGCGTTGCGTGATGACGGGTCAGCGCAGGAGGTCGAGGGCGTGCTGCAGCATGTCGCGGCTGGTCTCGAGGGTCTTGAGGTTGGCCTCGTAGGACCGCGAGGCCTCGCGCATGTCGACCATCTCGACGAGCGCGTTCACGTTGGGCTTCAGGACATAGCCCCGAGCATCGGCCGCCGGATTGCCGGGCTCGTAGACCTCGCGAAAGGGCGAGGGATCCTCGGCGATCTGCTCGACCGCGACCCTCTCCGCACCGCTCTCCTCGTCGAGCACACTCTGGAAGGTCACGGTCTTGCGCCGGTAGGGCGCTTCGCCGGGCGCAGCACCGGTCGTGTCGGCATTGGCCATGTTCTCGGCGATCACCCGGAGCCGGGTGCTCTGCGCCTGCAGGCCGCTGGCCGAGGTGCCGAGCGCGCGGAACAGATCGTTGCTCACGTCCGCCGTCCTCAGATCTTGGTACTCGTGGCCGTGCGCACGAGCTCGGCCGCTTTCCGGTAATAGGCGAGCGCCGAGTCGTGCTGGAGCTTGGTCTCGGTCATGGCGAGCATCTGTTGCTCGAGCGCGATGTCGCCACCGCGCGGGAGCTCGTCCCAGCTCTCCTGGGCCGGGCCCGCGGCAAAGCCGCTCTCGTCGCCGGCCGCCATGTGGCCGGGCCGGGTGCACCAGAGCAGCGCGGGATCCTGACGGACAGCTCCGTCGTGCTGCGTGCGCGCGCGCTCGAGCTCGCGGGCGAAATCGAAGCTGCCGATATCGTATGCCCGGGCACCCGGCATGTCGGCATTGGCGACGTTGCGGGCGATCACCTGCTGCCGCGCCACGGCATGGCGCATGCGCTGCAGCGCCACCGTGAAGAAATCGACGTCGAGGAAGGACATCCTGCGTGCCAGCTCGTTCGTGCCGAGCGGATTTCTTCCGTTCTCGCCCACAGGTCTACAGAATCCATGGTGCTGCACAAGGAATGCATAGTGTCGCATGGATTGTCATGCGGCCGGCGGCTGCCTGGACCAACAGGCTCTGCTCCGGCTAGACGGCTTGCGAGAACTCGAACGCTGGGCTCGGATCGAATCCGATCAGCAGAACCGCTCGGATCTCCGGATGCACGTCAAGATCAGCCTCGCCCGTTACCAGCCGGATCACTCGGCGCGTCTGCGGCGTGCCTTGCTCGGGGCCGTGGCGCTCTGGGTCGCGGGCCTGCCAGGCGGCGTCACGGCCGAGCCCCCGCGCGTGATCCCGGTCGAGACACAGCGGATCAAGAGCGCCATTGCCGGTAAGGACGCGTTCTCGATCGAGGTCATGGTCGACGGCGAATCTTACCGCCTCCTGCTCGACGAGGCAGCCGGCGTGACGACCCTCGCGGGTGGAGACGAGCCGGAGGTCGGCAAGCGCAGCCACATGGTCCGCCCGCTGCGCACGGTGACGAGCGCCGGCAAGCTTCTGCTCGACGTCGAGGTCGATGGGACGACCGTGCGCGTGCCGCTCGGAATCGAGGCAGCCGACAACGGCAGGAAGACCCCCCCGGCTCCGGCGAGACCCAGGCGCGACCCAGTCGTCTGGGGCATTCAGGAGGGACTCGCCAAGCTGGGCTTCGATCCCGGTCCGGCCGACGGCCTGCCCGGCAGGCAGACCCGGATCGCGATGCAGCGGTTCGAAAAGCGGTCCGGCATAGCGCTCGCCGATCCGCCCACCGCTGCCGATCTCGCGATCGTGCGATGGTTTCTGGCGAAGTCGGCAGCCGAAGAGCCCCCGGTCCCCGCGACACGGCCGGAGCCGCCTGCGTCCTCGAAGACCCCGGCCCCGGCAGCAGAGGCGCGAGAGGCAAGGGCACCGGAACCTTCGCCTCCGCCCGTTGCGGAAGCAGCGGTGCCGGCATCGGCGGCTGTACCGGCGACGGCAGCCCCGGCGCCGCCTGCGTCCTCTGCCGGACCGGAGCCGACGCTCGATCTCGACGATTATGCCCGCGAGCCCTACACGCTGGAGTCGCGGAAGACGGTCGAGGCGATAGCCGAGCAGCCGGATGCGGCCCCGGCGGCGCTCGAGCGGATGGTCGGGGTGCTGCTCGTCCACGGCCGTCTCGACGAGGCGCGAGCGCTCGCCGACGACATCCTGCGCCGGTACGGACCCAGGTCGCGGCTCGGACTCCTGCGCGAAGCCGTGACCGCGCTGACGACCGGCGCGCTCGCTCCCGATGCCGCGCTGACACGGGTAGGAAACGGCTTGTGGTCCACGATCGCGGCCCTCTATCGGGGCGATCTCGACCGGGCGGCGAGCCTGGGCGAACGCGCCGCCGAGCTCGGCGCGCTCCCGGACGCGCTGCGCCGGAAGGTCGCGTTCGATGCCCTGGCACGGTTCGTGGAGGCGCGGCGCTTCGCCCCGGCGCACGACGCGATGCGCATGATCGAATCCTGGACAGCCGAGCCCGATGCCATGGACGAGCTCGCCTACTGGCAGGGTCGCGAGCTCGAGCTCAAGGGCGAGCCCGCGGCCGCGGCGACGCTCTATGGCCGACTGACCGGACGGCCCGATGCGATCGGGATCAGGGCGCGCTATCGCCTGGCCGGGATCCGGCTGGCCGATGCCGATCCCGCGACGGCGGCGAGGATCGCCGACGAGCTGCAATATCTCGCCGCCAACTGGGTCGAGCCGCAACTCGATCCCGAACACGAGCGGCTGATCGCCAAGGCTCTGCGCAAGAGCGGCCGGGTGCTGGACGCGATCGAGCAGCTGCGGCGCTGGGGAGCGGCTCCCGAAGCGTCGCAGGCGGCGGTCCGTGCGGAGACGGTAGCGCTCCTCGCCGGACTCGCCGACGGCTCGGTACCGGTGACGGAGCCTTTGCGCTGCGCCGTTCTCTCCATGGCCGATCGCCTGGCACCGGACGATCCGGCCGGCCGGACGCAGATCGTGGCCGCCGCACGGCGGCTCGCGGATGCCGGCCTCGAGGAGCGGGCGGACGCGATGCTGGAGGCGATCGAGGAACGTGGCGACACGGCCGAGCAGATCGAGGTCCGCCTGCAACGGGCAGCGCTCGCGATCGAGGGAGGCGACCCGCAGCGGGCCTTGCGGGTCTTACGCACCATGACGGCCATGGTGGCGCCTTCCTCTCCGGAGCGTGCGCGCTGGGCGATGCTCTCGGCACGGGCGCTGATCGACGCCGGCGAGCCGGCGGCGGCGAAGCACCTGATCGAAGGCGAGAGGATGGCCGCAGGCGATGGCGCCGCGAAGGCCGCCCTGTTCGAGGCGGCGCTCGCCACCGGCGACTGGGCCTGGATCGCCGAGCAGATGCGAAAGGCGCTGCCAGCCGATCCGGCCAAGGCCGCGCGCGACGATCCGGGTCTGCGCGACAATCTTCTGGGGCTGGCTGCGGCGTTGAACAACGCGGGACGTGTGGCCGAGGCGGTGGCGCTGGGCCGAACCTGGGGGCCGGTGCTGGCGGAAACGCCCGAGGCAGCTCTGTTCGAGGCACTCACGCGCCCCGAGCCGCAGACCGTGGAGGAGCTGCAGAAGACGGCCACGGTGCTGCTCGCGGCCGTGCGCGGCGGCTCCTGAGAGCCGCCGCCACGCAGGCTCGCCCGCTCTCAGGTGAGCGGGCCCAGCACCTGCTCCAGGGTCTTCTTGAAGTTCTCCTGGCTGTAGGGCTTGGCGATGTAGTGGCTGACACCGGCGCTCTTCGCCGCCAGGACGTGCTCGGCGGTGCGCTCGGTCGTTGCCATCACGAACGGCATCCGGGCCAGGACCGGGTTCTGCCGGATCTTCTTCAGGAACTCGAGGCCGGTCATTCCCTCCATGTTCCAGTCCGAGATGATGAGGTCGAAGGGAGCCTCCTTCAGCCGCTCGAGCGCGGCTTCCGCGCTCTCGACGAAGTCGATCTCCTCGACGCCCAGACCCCGCAGGCACATGCGCGCGAGCTCCCGCATGCTTTTCTGGTCGTCCACGACCAGGATTCGTAGATTCTTGGCGATGGGCACGATCTCATTCTCCTCTCGCTTCAGGCGCCGAGCGCCCGCATGATTTCTCTTCCCAAGGCATCGAGCGGCAGCTCGTGCTCGACCGCGCCGATGTCCATGGCTGCCTTGGGCATGCCGTAGACGATGCAGCTCTCGCTCGCCTCGCCGAAGGTCAGAGCCCCGGCCCGGCGCATCGCGAGCAGGCCTTCCGCCCCGTCCCGACCCATGCCGGTCAGGATCGTCCCGATCGCGGCACGACCGAAGCTCGCCGCGACCGAGTGGAACAGCGCATCCACCGAGGGCTTGTGGCCCGAGACGGGCGGATCGTCGGAGAGCAGGGTCACGGGCGCACCGCTTCGGTTCTCGACCCTGAGCTGCAGCCCACCCGGCGCCACGCGGACCTGGCCGGGGCTCAAGGCCTCGCGATCCTGCGCCTCGTCGACGGCGTGGCCCGTGACGGTCGCAAGGCGCTGCGCGAACCGATAGGTATACATGGCGGGCATGTGCAGCGTGATCACCACGGGCGGCAGCGGAGCGCGCAGCGAGGAGAGCAGGGCCGTCACCGCGTCGACACCACCGGTGGAGGCGCCGATCGCGATCAGGCGATAGCGGCTCGGGCGCGCGACGGGTGTGGGGATCGGCGCGGGCTCGGCGGCTCGCGCGGACCTGCCTACGGCGAGCCCGACCAACATCGCCCCGAGCTCGCGGCGAAAGTCGTCGAGCGTGCGCCGCACGCCGTCCGGCTTCTCGATGAAACTGAAAGCCTCGTCGGGCAGGCCGCCGCGCGCCCGCGCGATCTCGGCGAAGCCCTGCGAAGAGATGAGGACCACCGGCGTGCGGTGACGCTGGCGGAGCCGGGAAAGGAAGGTGAACCCGTCCATACCGGGCAGGTTCACGTCGAGCACGATCACGTCGGGGCGTGAGGCCTCGATGCTGCGCTCGGCCTCCTCCGCGCTCGTGGCCACGCCCGAGACCTCGAACCCGTTCATCGCCTCGATCACCGAGGTCAGCACGCGACGCATCAGCCTGGAATCGTCGACGATCAGCACGCGCGGCATGATAGATATCCGAAAAGGGCCTCATCCGAAGATGTCGATGTCGCCGGCGGGCGGCTGCCGGCTGATGCTGTCGCGGTAGCGGCTCTCGCTGAGCGCCAGCGGCTGCGTGTCCTTGGTCCCGAGTCGCTCGACCCAGACCCTTCCCGTGGCGGGATGCATCCAGATCCGCCGCGCCTCGGTGCCGCCGACGTCCTCGGAAAGGAGCGGAAACTCCTCCTTGGCGAGATAGAGGCGGACGAACTCGACGTTGCGCTGGCCGACATTGACGATGGGCGAGACGGCGTGGGCCACCATCCGCGCCCCGCCGAAGATCTTGGCCACGATGCTGCGGCGCCGGCCGCCATGCGTGAGGATGGCGTTCAGGAGCACCTCCATCGCATGATTGCCATAGAGAAGGTTCTCCTTGCCTTCGGGCAGGAGGAAGTGGTTGAGCCCGCCGACACGGGCCTCGGGATCGTAGAGGCAGGCGGCGACGCACGAGCCCAGGAGCGTCGAGAGCACCACGTCCGGCTCGGTCGAGACTCCGTACTCGCCGGGCGGCACGTGCCTGGTGTGGTAATGGAGCCAGGGAGGCGTGCGGTGTTGGCTCATGGCCGCCGCCGGTAGATGGTCCGTCCCACCGATTCCAGGAGCGGGTGCCGCGTGGTCAGGAACTCGGTGTGGCCGAGATAGAGATAGCCGCCCGGCCGGAGCAGCTCGGCGAACCGGTCGACGATCCGCGCCTTGGTAGCCGCATCGAAATAGATGAACACGTTCCTGCAGAAGATCGCTTCGTAGCCTGTTCGCATCGGCCAGGGGTCGATCAGGTTGAGGTGACGGAAGGCGACGAGCTCCGTGAGCTCGGCCGGGATCTCGAACGTGGCGTCGCTGCGACCGATCGCCGGTGCGAGCAGCTTCCGCCACTCGCCGGGCACCTCGTCGAGGGCAGCCACGGCGTAGCGGGCCCGGCGCGCGGTCGCCAGCACCTCGGTGTCGACGTCGGTCGCGAGGATGCGCAAGCCCGGCAGCGGGCCGGCTCCTAGTGCACGCCGCACGGCGGCGGCCATCGAATAGGGCTCCTCGCCGGTGGAGCAGGCAGCCGACCAGAGGCGCACCCAGCCTCTGGGATCGCGCGCGGCGGAGGCGACCTTGGGCATCACTTCCGACCAGAGATGCTCGAGGTGGTGCCGCTCGCGGAAGAACGCGGTGTGGTTGGTCGTGAGCGCGTTGATGAAGTGCGGGATCTCCGCCTCGGCTTCGGGCCCGCGCAAGAGCCGGCAATAGGCCGCGAGGTCGGGAAGCCCCAAGGCCCGCGCACGCCGTGCGAGGCGGCCGCTCACCATGACGGCCTTCTCCTCGCGCACGACGAGCCCGGCGCGCGCATGGGCCAGGGCCGCGACATGGGCGAAGTCCTCGCGGCTGAGGGACGCTTCGGCAAGCTCGCTCGACATGGTCGATGCCGGTCGGCTCAGAACTCGCTCCAGCTTTCGGCAGCGGCCATGGCCACCGGTGCTGGCGGAACGCGCGGGGGGACCGGCGGCACGTCACCGGGGCTCGGCCCGCGCCGACGGGCGGCCGCCGCCGGCAGGGAAGCCGGGCGCTGCCGCCTTTCGGGCCGCAGCGAGGGATCGATCCGGAACACCGCCACGCGGTCGAGGAGGTCGCGGACCCGACCCGCGAGCGCGCGTGCACCGCGTGCGGACTGCTCGGCCAGCGCCGCGTTCTTCTGGGTCATCCCGTCGAGATGGACGGTGGCGGCACTCATCTCCTTGATGCTGTGTGCCTGCTGCGCGTTGGCCGAGGCGATCTCGTGCACGGTGCTCTCGACGCGCTGGGCCGTGGTCACGATCGTCTCCAGCATCTTGCCGGCGCGCTTGACGAGCTCGACGCATTCGCCGAGCTGCTGGGTGCTGTTGGCGATGAGCTTGTTGATGTCGCGCGCGGCGTCGTTCGAACGGTCGGCCAGCATCCGCACCTCCTGCGCCACGACGGCGAAGCCCCTGCCCTCCTCGCCGGCCCGCTTGGCCTGGACCGCGGCGTTGATGGCGAGGCTCCGCGTCTGCTTCGCGATCTGCTGGATGATGGTCGTGATATCGCTCATCCGTGCCGAGGCCTGCTCGGTCCGGATCATGGCGGCCACCGCCTCGGCCGTGATCTCCCGGCCCTTCTCGGCGAGCTCGCGCGCCTCCCGGGCGAGGCCGCTCGCCTGCCGCGAGTGCTCGGAATTCTGCGTCACCGAGGCCGTGAGCTCCTCGGTCGTCGCCGCGGCTTCTTCCAGGCTCGAGGCCTGCTGATCGGTCCGGGCGGCGAGCTCGTCGGCGCCGACGCTGAACTCGCTCACGGTGGCGTTCACGTCGCTCGCCATCGTCTCGAGCTCGACGACGAGCGAGGTCAGGTTCTCGACCATGCGGTTGAAGTCGTCCTGCAGCCGAGCGAAGTCGCCCTGCCGCTCGCCTGCGAGGCGTTTCGTGAGGTCGGCGTCGGCCAGGGCCTCGCTCACGGCCATGAGGTCGCGCAGCTCGCTCTCGACGCCGCTCACGAGCAGGTTGACCCGCTCGGCCAGTTCCTGCAGATCGCGATCCTCGTAGCGGCAATCGATCCGGGCGCTGAAATCGCCCTTGAGCGCCGCATCGACCACCATGCCGAGCCGCGCCTGCAGATCGCCGACGCGGGCAGCGCGGGCAGCGGCCGTGGCCGCGGCCTCTCTCGCCTCGGCCTCGAGCCGCATCCGCTCCATGAGACTCTCACCGAAGCTCGCGACCGCGCGGGCGATGACGCCGATCTCGTCGCGGCGGTCGGCCTCCGGCACCGCGACGGCGAGCTCGCCGGCCCGCAGCCGGTCGAGGACACCGGTGATCTCGGCGATCGGCCGGAAGAGAAAGCGCCGCGTCCACCAGCCGGCGACGATCGCCGCGAGCAGGGTCAGCGCAGCGCACGCCGCAAGGCTCACGACGATTCGGGACAGCTCGGCGCGAAGCGCCGCATCCAGCCGGTCCTTCTCCGTCTCGCCGATGCGCACCAGCTCGCGCAGCTCCTCGTCGGCCCGGGCCAGCAGCGCTGCGGGCTCGCCCGTGACTTCGAGCGCACGGGCCGTATCGACGGTCGCGAACCCGGTCATGAGCTCGAGCTGGCGCTGCGCATAGCCGTTCCGCCACTGCTCGACGAGCCGCAGCATGCGCTCGAACCGCGCCAGATCCTCGGGCCTGTCGGCCAGGAGCTGGCGCAGGCGCACGACACGCGGCTCCATCTCGGCGGCGCTGGCCGCGAACGCGGCCGTGTGGCGCTCCTCGCCCGTGACCAGGAACGACAGGAGAGCGATGCTCTGCCGGTCCATCAGCGCGTTCAGCTCGGTGAGCACGGCGTGGCGCTCGTCGAGCACTCTCGCGACCTCCTGATCGGCCCGGATCTGGCCGATCTCCCGAAAGGCCACCGCACCGCTCAGCCCGGCGACCAGCGCCAGCACTCCGAACAGGGCCGTCGTGCGCGGCGCCAGCGGGAACATGTCCATCCTGAGGAGGCGCTCAAAGGCCGGCCGCATGACGCCGCTCCAGCTCGGTGAGATTGACGTCGAAGGAAGCGCCCCCGAGGGGCTCGCCACCGTCGGGATCGGGGATCGCGAGATCGACCTGGACCAGCCAGACCGCGTGCTCCGGGTCCCATTCCGGCTGGTCGACGAAGACGGCGCCCGGCCCCACCGGCACCGTCTTCGCCCACTTGTCCTCGTCGCCCTGCCAGTAGTCGGAAGAGACGGCGCTGAGGCCGGCATTGAGGCCGCGCCGGTCGAAGACGATGATCTTGCCGATGAGTCCCAAGGATGCCGCCTCGACGCTGCGCAGGTAGCTCGAGAGCGGCGAGGCCATGATCCGGGCGACGAGCGGCTGGCGCTGCTGGCTCCGCTCCTTCGTCCATTGCCGGTCGAGGGCCACGATCTCGGCCTCGCCGATGTCGGCGCGCCGGGCCCGCAGCGTCACCGTCACCGTCTCGCTCTTCAGGATCGTGCGTAGGCTCTCGATCAGCCGCGCGTCGATCAAGGAGAGAGGAGGCGCCGGCGGCGCCGCGGCGTTCGCGACGGAGGCGAGCAGGAGGGCCGCCGCCGTGGCGGCGAGACCTGCGCCCAGGTTCACGGGCCTCATGGCGAGGGCTTTCTGCGATGGCTCTTGCTGCATGGCGTGACGGCCTCAGTGCCCGACCCAGCCCTGCTGGCTCACGTAGCTGCCGGCATGACCGTTCGCGTGCCCGTTGGCGTAGCCGCCTCGATCGCCGGTCCGCGCGGCACGGGGAAAGGTGCTCGGATGATCGGGCTCGAGCGGGATCGGCGGCGCGGCCGCAGGGTGGGGCGCCGCGGTGGTGCCCAGCCTGAAGAAATCGATCTGGCGCTGCAGATCGGCGATCCGCTCGGCGAGCGCTCTGGAGGAGGCGGCGGACTCCTCGGCGAGGCCCGCGTTGGACTGGGTGATCCCGTCCATGTGCGCGATCGCCTGGCTCATCTCCTTGATGCCGTGCGCCTGCTCCTTGGCGGCGGTCGAGATCTCGGCGATGCGTGCGTCCACCTGCTGCGACTTGTGGAAGATCTGCTCGAGCACCTCGCCGGCACTCTTGAAGAGCGACACGCCTTCCTTGATCTCGCGGTTGTTGTTCTCGACCAGGCTCTTGATGTCCTTGGCGGCATCGCGCGAGCGGTCGGCGAGCGTGCCCACCTCCTGCGCCACCACCGCGAAGCCCCGGCCCTTCTCGCCGGCGTGCTCGGCCTCGACCTCGGCGTTGAACGCGAGCAGCTTGGTCTCGCTCGCGATCTCCTGGATGATGACGGTGATGTCGCCGGTCCTGACCGAGGCCTGCTCGATCTTCTGCATGGCCGCGATCGCCTCGGCCACGACCGCCCGGCCGCGCTCAGCGAGCTCGCGCGCCTCCTGGGCCAGCCGGCTCGCCTCGGCCGAACGCTGGGCGCCGTGCTCGACCGAGCCGGCGAGCTCGCGCGTGTTGCGCGCGGTCTGCTCGAGGCTCGAGGCCTGCTGCTCGTTGCGCCGTGCCAGATCGTCGGCACCGGCGTTGATCTCGCTGGCCGCGGTCTTGATCTCGGTCGCGGCCGTCTGGATCGCGGCCACGGTGGCGGCCAGCCGGTCCAGAGTCTCGTTCAGGCTGCGCTTGAACGCGCCGAAGATGCCGCGATGTTCGCCCGTGATCCGCCGGCTGAGATCGCCTTGCGCCAGCCGCTCGAGCGTGGCCGCGAACTCCGCCACGGCGTTCTCGACCATGGCCGAGAGCTGATTCAGCCCTTGCGCCACGCTCGCCATGCCACCGCTCTTACCCTCGAGCGGAACGCGACCGGAAAAGTCGCCTTCGGCGGCACGGCCGACCACGGCTGCGACCTCCTCCTCGGCCCGCACCCACTCGGTGATGTCCATCCATTCGGTCACGGTGGCGATGCGCCGGCCACGGGCGTCGCGGACCGGCGTGTAGACGAAGTTGAGCGTCCGCTCGCCGAGCTGCAGCACGGTGCTATGGCGGTCCTCGAGCTTCGCGAGGATCGCGTGCTGATGAGACGGGTTCTTGTGGAACTGGTCGATATGGCAGCCGACGATCCTGCTCGCGACGAAATCCGGAACGGTCTGCTGGAGCTCGGGCGTGAGCCGCTCGAGCAGCCGGATCATCGACGCATTGGCGTAGATGATGGTGCCTCCGGCATCGGCAACCATGACGCTCGCCTCGGAACTATCGAGCGCCGTCCGGATCTGGAGCGCCTCCACGCTTTTGCGATGGATGACGGAGAGCGAGCGGGCGAGCTCGCCGAGCTCGTCGCGACGGCCGGCACCCGGAATAGCCGGGTCCTCGCCGGCGGCGAGCCGCTCCGCCGCCGGCACCAGCGCCGCGAGTGGCCGGCCCAGGACCCGGCCGAGGACGAGGGCCGCGCCGGCGAGCACGACCGCAGCCCCGCCCGCGAGCGGGGCGAGGCCGACAGCACCTGACTGGGTGGTGAGGCTTTCGTGGGTGAGGAAGCCCGTGATGCCGGCAGCCGTGGCCATGCTCCCTGCGAGAGCGAGAGCGAGCTTCGAGGAGAGGCTGAGGCGAAACTCGGCGAAGCGCTTCATCTTCTTGTCCTTGCCGGGCTCTCGGGCACCCGGTTCAGGCAGTGGGGCGAGTGTCGATCGCGGCCGGAGCGGCAGAGCCCGCGACCTGGTGGAGGTTGAGCAGCGAGACCACGGCCTCCTCGCGCAGGATCACGCCCAGGAGCGGGGTGTCGTCCGTGGCAGCGAGGTCGGGGACGGGCTGCACGTCGGCCCGTGTGACCTCGGGAATGTCGCAGACCGCATCGACCAGGAGCCCGATCAGCCGGTCGTCGATGCTGACGATGATGATGATGTGGTCCTTCGTGGGCTCGGTGAGCCCGAGGCCCAGGCGGGCTCTGAGGTCGTAGACCGCGAGGATGGTGCCGCGCAGGTTGAGCACGCCACGCACATAGGCCGGCACGTGCGGCAGCGGCGTGGTCTCCATCCAGCGCTTGATCTCGCGCACGGCCCGCATCGGCACGCCGAACTGCCGGTCGGCGACGAGGAAGGTCACGATCTTGAACGTGCCGCCGCCGGGAAGGGCCGCGGTCGGAGTCTCGCTGTTCGCAGGCTTGTGGACGGCCACCGCCGTCTCTCCCCAGTTGCTCGTGTGCGTGAGAGCAGGTCTCGCCGCGAGCTGCGGCAGGGCATCGGCATCCAGGATCAGGGCCACGCGACCGTCGCCCAGGATCGAAGCGCCGGCGACACCGCGCACCTGTCCATAAGCCTGCTCGATACTGCGGACGACGACCTGCTGCTGGCCGATGATCTCGTCGACGAGAAGGGCGATCCGCTGCCCGGTCTCGGTCTCGATCACGACGATGACGACATCGTCCTCGCCGCCCGCAGCCGGGGCCGTGTCGGCCGGAAGGCCCATGGCGGCGGCGAGCCGGACCAGCGGGATCAGGTGATCGCGCATCCTGAGCGCCTCACGCCCGCCCGGCAGCACGTTGACGGCAGCACCGCCGGCGCAGATCGTCTCGACGATGCTCTGCAGCGGCACGACATAGCGCTGGGTGCCCAGCTTCAGGACCATGCCGTCGAGGACGGCGAGCGTCAGCGGCAGCGAGAGCGTGAAGCGGCAGCCCTGGCCGGGCTCGCTGTGCAGCCCGATCCGCCCGCCCATGGCCTGAATGTTGCGTTTGACGACGTCCATGCCGACACCACGGCCGGAAACGTCGCTGATGCTGTCCGCGGTCGAGAGGCCGGGATGGAAGATGAGCGCGTCGATCTCCTCCGGCGCCAGCCTCGTTCCCTCGGGAACGAGGCCGCGGCTCGAGGCCTTGGCGAGGAGCTTCTCGCGGTTGATGCCGCGGCCGTCGTCGGCCACGGTGATGACGATGCGCCCGCCGCGCTGCTCGGCGCCGATCGTGATGGTGCCTTCGGGCGGCTTGCCGGCGGCCAGGCGCTCCTCGGCCGGCTCGAGGCCGTGATCCATCGCGTTGCGCAAGAGATGCGTCAGCGGCTCCGAGAGCTCCTCGATGATGGTCTTGTCGACCTCGGTGCTCTCGCCGAAGAGGACGAGTTTCGCCTGCTTGCCGAGTGCCTGGCTCAGCTCGCGCACGAGCCGCGGCAGGCGCTGGAACACCGTCTTCACGGGCTGCGCGCGCACGGCCATGACGGCCTCGTGCAGCTCGCGCGAGCGCCGCGAGAGCGCCACGACGGCATCGATCAGCCCGCTGTGCCGGCTCGCGTCGAGGGCGAGACTCTGCTCGGCCAGGACCGCCTGGACGACGACGATCTCGCCCACGAGATTGATCAGCCGGTCGATGCGGCCGATATCGACTCGGATGCTGCCACCCGCACGGGTCTCGCTGCCCGCCGCAGCGGCTTCTGCGGATCTGGCGGCAGCCGGAGGTGTAGCGCGTGGCGTCGGGGCAGCGACGGCGGCTGCGGCGGGGACAGGAGTGGACGGGAGTGGAGCCGCCGATACCGTCTCGGTCGCCTCGGCCGCGGGATCGACGATCGTGTACTCGTCGGGATCGAGGAACGGCTCGAGGCTGGTATGGAGCGCACCCAGCGCGGCATCGGTCTCGAGCTCGAGCTCCCAGGCGAGCCAGCAGTCGCTGGGGTCGAGCTCGGCGAGCGGCGGCACCGCGGCGTCCTCGACCCGCTTCACCTTGACCCGGCCGAGCTCGCGCAGCATCCGGATGAGCATCGCGGGCTCGACCGCGCGGCGGAACAGGTCCTGGCGGGGATGCAGGCGCAGCTCGAGCCGCCGCAGCCCGGCGGGCGGAGCCTGGTTCGGCACGGATGGCGCGACCGGTGCCGCGGCTTCCCCGAACAGCTGGTCGAGATCGACCTCGTCGCGAGAGCCGGCGAGCTGTCCGAGCTCGATCTCCAGGGCATCGCCGTTGTCGAGCGCGCGCCCCTGCTTCGCGGCCTCGACGTGATCGGCGAGCCGGTCGGCGGCCCGGCGGAGCACGCCCACGACCTTGGGCGAGAGCGCAAGGCGGCCCGAGCGCACCGCATCGAGCGCCGTCTCGTAGGCATGGGCGAAGGCGATCAGCGAGCCGAGCGCGAAGGCCCCTGCTCCGCCCTTGATGCTGTGGATCGCCCGGAACGCGCCGTTGATGCTCTCCGGATCGCTACTGCCCGCCTCGAACGCCTGCAGATGCCGGTCGAGCTCGACGAGCAGCTCGTCGCACTCCTCGAAGAAGATGAGGCGAATCGTGTCGAGTTCGTCCGTCATCGCCGGGCGGCCTCACTGCACCTCGTAGCAGGCGATGGTGGCGATCAGCCGCTCGCTGTTGAACGGCTTGACCATCCAGCCCGTCGCCCCGGCGCTGCGACCCTGCGCCTTGCGCTCCGCTGCGGATTCGGTGGTCAGGATGAAGATCGGGACGGATCCACCATCGGGTCGCGCCCGGATGGCGCGGGTGAGTTCGATTCCGTCCATGACCGGCATGTTGAGGTCGGTGATGACGAGCGCCGGCCGCGTCGCCGCGAACCGCTCGAGCCCTTTGGCGCCGTCCTCGGCTTCGATCACCTCGTGGCCGGCCTCGAGCAGGGCGTCGCGCAGGAGCTCGCGCAAGGTCCGCGTGTCGTCGACGATCAGGATCTTCATGGCAGGGCTTCCAGGGGCATCGCCATCAGCGCGGCGAACAGGCCGAGCGCGCTGCAGCCGTCGACGAAGGCCCGGCTCGGGTTGCGCAGGACGAAGGCATCGCCGGACCGGGCCGCGGCAATCAGAAGCTGCATCGCGGCGGCGCCGGGCTCGCCGGCCTCGGAGAGGTCGATGACGAGAGGCTGGCCGCTCTGCAGCGCCGCCCGCAGGCGATCGGCCAGCGGGCCGAGCAGCTCGAGCCCCTCGAGATCGGCCCAGACGAAGACGTCGTCACCGGCTCCGGTCACGTCCGAGGTTCCATGTCAGGGGTGAAGCCACGAATCCATCAAGGATTCCCATTGCGAAGATTACACAACCGGAATCCTTCAAGGATTGGCGATCGTCAAGGATTCGACTGAGCGCGTGCGCTTCCGTCGCGTCGGCGGCGGCCGAGCACGAAGCCGATGATGCTGGCGACCGCCTTGTAGTGTTCGGGCCGGATGATGTCGCCGATCTCGAGCGAGGCGTGGAGCATCCGGGCGACCGGCGGGTCCTCCACCACCGGCACCTTCGCGTCCTCGGCGATCCTGCGGATCTTCAGCGCCATCGCATCCTTGCCCTTGGCGAGCACGCGCGGCACCGGCTCCTTCTGCGCATCGTAGCCGAGCGCGACCGCGAAGTGGGTCGGGTTCGTAACGACGACGGCGGCTCTCGGCACGTCCGCGAGCATCCGCCGCCGGGAGCGCTCGCGCTGGAGCTGGCGCAGCCGGGCCTTGATCTCGGGGTTGCCTTCCGTGGACTTGAGCTCGTCCTTGAGCTCCTGGCGCGTCATCATCAGGCTGCGGCGCCACGAGAGATGCTGCCAGAGCACGTCGATAGCACCGATCACGACGGAAAGGCCCAGGACGGCCGCGAGGACCCGCACGACGAGCCGTACCAGAAGGGCCAGCGCCTCGGCCGGCGGTGCGGTGCCCGTCTGCAAGATGGCGCCGACCTCGCGGCGCAGCACGAGGACGACGACCGCAGCGGCCGCAGCCACCTTCAGCGTGCTCTTCGCGAACTCGACCAGGTTGCGGGCCGAGGCCAGACGCTTCAGGCCGGCGAGCGGGTCGAGGCGGGCGAGATCGGGCGCCAGCTTCTCGCCCGTGAGCACCACGCTGCGCTGGGCGAAGGCCGAGAGCCAGGGGGCAAGGACGGTCAGGACGAGGAACGGAGCCAAAAGGCCGAGCGCCGCGAAGCCGGGGTCGAGGAGCAGGCGCATCGCCGCAGCGCTACCGTCGAGGTCGATCTCGCCCGCACGATCCAGAAGCTCCGCAAGCCGCACGAGAAAGCGCGGACCGGCGTCAGGCAGGATCCAGCCGGCCCAGACCAAGGCCGCGAGCAGGATCAGGACCTGGGCCGGCTCGCGCGAGAACGGCACGTTGCCCCGACGCCGCGCCTCCTCGAGCCGGTGCGGGGTGGCTTCCTCGGTGCGCTCGTCGCGCGGGGCGCCCTCCTCGGCCATGCCGATCTCAGCCTCCGCCGAGCCGGGTCAAGGTGGTCTCGAGCGCTGCGCCGAGCGCCTGCAGCATGGCGGGCGCTGCCCATGCCAGCAGGCCCAGCACGAGGAGGATCGCCACGGGCGTGGCGAGAAAATAGACCTGAAGCGAGGGCATGAACCGGTTGGCGAGCCCGAGGCCCAGATTGAGCAGCAACATGGCGACGAGGAAGGGAAAGGACACCCACAACCCCAGCGCGAAGCCGTCGGCCACGATGCGCATCACGGTCTGCACGAGCTGGTCCACGGGCGGCAGGGTGGGAATCCTGCCGGGCGGCGGCAGCACCGCGTAGCTCTCCACCACGCCGTGCAGGATCATGTGATCGAGGCCGGTGTTGACCAGGAACGCGATCGCCGCGAGGCCCAGGAAGCTCGCGAGCGTCGTGGTCGCATCCGGGCTGACGATGCCGGGTGTGAGCGCGTTGGCGAGCCCCGACTGGCTGGCGACGAGCGAGCCCGCGACCGCCATCGAAGCAGTGGTGGCCCGGATACAGAAGCCCAAGAAGCCACCGATCAGGACCTCGAGCCCGATCTGGGCTGCAGCTTCGGCAGCGCTACCCGGCAGAGGCGGCAGGTGGTCCAGGAGCGCCGGCAGGACGACGAACGAGAGTGCCAGGCCCAGGATCAGACGGACGCGTGCCGGGACCCAGAGCTCGCCCAGGCCCGGCAGGAGCATCGTCGCCGTGCCGAGCCGGGCGTAGACGAGGAGGAAATCGCGGGCGAGTTCGCTCGGCAGCACGGTGTCGGCCGTGCGGGACAGGGCATCCGCCGCGGCGGGCCCGAGGACGAGAGCGAGGTCCTGCACCAAGCGCTCGCCCCTATACCCGGCCCACGATCTTGAGGCGGGCCTTGGGGTGGATCTCCTCGGTGCTGAGGATCGCCATGCGCGCCACCGTCGGGTCGGCCGAGGAGCGGGTGACGATCTGGCGCACGAAGCGGCGGGCCACCGGGGTCACGATCAGGACCGGCGTGGCGCCGCCGCGGCTCGCGCGCACGGCCTGCTCGAGGGCGGTGATGAAGGTCGCGATGTCGCTGGGCTTGTGGACGGAACGGATCTGATCGCCCTCGATGCGCAGGCCCTCGCCCAGCATCTGCTCGTTCCGATCGCTGGGCACGAGAGCCGGGATCATGCCGTCGGGCCCTTTCAGGGCCGTGCAGATCTGCCAGGCCAGGCGGCGGCGCACCTGCTCGGTGAGCTGGTCGGGGTCGCGCGTGCGCTCGACACCCTCGGCGATCGCTTCGACGATCAGGCCCATGTCGCGGATCGAGACGTTCTCGATCAGGAGGTTCTGTAGCACGCGCTGCACGGTCACGGGCGGCACCCGACTCGGGCAGATCTCGCCCCAGAGCGTGCGGTGATCCTTGTCGAGCGTCTCCAGGAGCTTCTGCAGCTCGGCATAGCCCAGGAGCTGGCCCACGTGCTCGCGCACGACCTCCATGAAGTGGGTCATGAGCACCTGGACCGGGGTGACGACCGTGAGCCCGCGCGCGATCGCCTCCTCCTTCTGCTTCCGGTCGATCCAGCGGGCGGGGAGGTTGAAGGCGGGATCACGGCAGTCCTCGCCGGGAAGCGGGCAGGTCTTGGGATCGACGTCGACGACGAGGACCCGATCGGGATGGAGCTTGCCCTTGGCCGCGAGATTGTTGCGCACGTAGATGGCATAGGAGCTGCGCTCGAGGAGCGCGCTGTCGCGGATCCTGACCTCCGGAATGACGAAGCCCGTCTCCTTCATGAAGCCGTTCCTGAGCTTCAGGATGCGCGAGACGAGATCGTTCGACATGAGCTGCACGCCGCCCGGCGCCAGGGGGTCGGCATCGTCGGCGGGCTTCGAGGCGAAGGCGGCCGCGAGCCCGGTCTCGAGATCGATGCGCAGGGGATCGATCTGCAGCGCCTGCGCCAGCGTCTCCTGGCCGTCCGTCGCGGTGGCGGCGGGTTTCTCCGCCTCCCGCTTCGTCTCCGCCGCGAGCTTCGGCAGGAACCAGGCGAGCGAGCCCAAGATCGCCGCGAACAGCGCGAAAGGAGCGAACGGCAGGCCCGGCAGGAGCGAGACCGCGCCCATGAGGCCGGCGGCCACGCCCAGGGCCTGCGGGCTGCGGCCGAGCTGGCTCGCGAACAGCCGCTCGGTGCGGCCGCTGCCGGCATTGCCCTTGGCGACCAGCATGCCGGCCGCGAACGAGACGAGGAGGGCCGGGATCTGGGTGATCAGCCCGTCGCCAACGGTGAGGAGGCCGTAAGTGAGCGCCGCCTCGCCGAAGCCCTTGTCGTGGAGCGCCACGCCGATCGTGGTGCCGCCCACGAAGTTGATGATGGTGATGAGGAGGCCGGCGATCGCGTCGCCCTTCACGAACTTGGAAGCACCGTCCATGGCGCCCATGAAGCTGCTCTCCTCCTGCAGCTCCTGGCGGCGGCGGCGCGCCTCGGCATCGTCGATGGCGCCGGCCGCGAGATCGGCGTCGATCGCCATCTGCTTGCCGGGCATGGCATCGAGCGTGAACCGCGCCGACACCTCGGCGATGCGCGTGCTGCCCTTGGTGATGACGAGGAAGTTCACGATCAGGAGGATGACGAAGACGATGGCGCCGATCAGCGGCTGACCGCCCATCACGAACTTGCCGAAGGCGGCGATGACCCCGCCCGCGGCATGGGTGCCCTCGTGGCCGTGCGTGAGGATCAGCCGCGCCGAGACCACGTTGAGCGCCAGGCGCAGCATGGTCGCGAGCAGGAGCACGGTCGGGAACACCGAGAACTCGAGCGGCCGCTCGATCCACAGAGGGACCATGAGGATCAGGACGGAGAAGGTGAACGACAGCGCCAGGCCGAAATCGAGAGCGGCCGGCGGCATCGGCACCACCAGGATCACCATCATCAGCACGATGCCGAGCGCGAAGGCGATGTCCCGGTGCGCAGCCAGGAAGGCGAACGCCTTCACGAGCATCACCGACAGCGGCGCTCCCGCTGCGGACGGCAGGGCGAGCGAGTTCTTGACCATGGATTCAGAAGCTCTCGGGTTTCCGCAACCCGAATCGACCACCGACCGGAGCGGTTCGCAAGGAAAAATCTACAGAGCGCTCTAAGGAATCCATTGTGTCGCAGCTGGAGATCCTCGGTGGATCGGCTGCGAATCGGGCAGTATTCGTGTTATATATCCATAGGCCATATGGTTTCGCTCCAGCCGCCCCGGAAAACGTGCAAGCATGGCAAGACCCGACAGAGTCCGGCACCGGCGCTCCCGAGCGTGGCAGCATGCGCGCCCGAGCCGGCTCGCCGCCGCAGTGCTCCTCGCCTTCTGCCTCGCAGCCCCCGTGGTCGAGGCCGCCCCGGCGCGGATCAAGGACATCGCCGAGTTCCAGGGCGTGCGCGAGAACATGCTGATCGGCTACGGGCTCGTGACCGGCCTGAACGGTACCGGCGACAATTTGCGCTCCTCGCCGTTCACGCAGCAGAGCCTCGTCGGCATGCTGGAGCGGCTGGGCGTGAACGTCCGCGACCAGGCGATCCGCACCAAGAACACGGCGGCCGTAATGGTGACGGCGAGCCTGCCGCCGTTCCGGCGTCAGGGTAGCCGGATCGACGTCAACGTCTCGACCATCGGCGACGCGAAGAGCCTCCTGGGCGGCCAGCTCCTGCCGACACCTCTGCGCGGCGCCAACGGCCAGGTCTATGCGCTGGCGCAGGGCCCCATCGCCAGCAGCGGCTTCGGTGTGGAGGGCGAGGCCGCGAAGATCACGGTCGGCGTGCCGACCTCGGGCCGCATTCCGGGCGGCGCCATCGTCGAGCTCGAGGTGCCGTTCGAGCTCAAGGAGCTGCAGTCGATGCGCATCGCACTCCGCAATCCCGACTTCACGACGGCTGCCGAGGTGGCACGGGTGATCAACCAGGCGCTGGGCGACAGGGTCGCCACCATGGTCGACAGCGGGACGGTCGAGGTCGCGGTCAAGGCCAAGGGGCCGGACGCGGTCGCGAACCTGATCGCCCGGATCGAGAACCTCACGGTCGAGCCCGACACGCCGGCGCAGGTGGTGATCGACGACAAGACCGGCACCATCGTGATCGGGCAGGACGTGCGGATCAGCACGGTGGCGGTGGCGCACGGCAACCTCACCGTGGTCGTGCAGGAGAATCCGCAAGTGTCGCAGCCGGGCCCGCTCAGCAACGGGCAGACCGTGGTGGTGCCGCGCACGCAGGTGAAGGTCGACACCGGTTCCGGCAAGCAGCTCGCGATGGTGCCCTCGGGCGCCACGCTGAAGGAGCTGGTCGACAGCCTGAACGCGCTCGCCGTCGGCCCGCGCGATCTGATCGCGATCCTGCAGGCGATCAAGAACGCCGGCGCGCTCCAGGCGGAGCTCGTCATCCAATGACCGACATCACGAAGCTGCCGAGCCCTCGGCCCGCAGCACCCCAGAAGCCGGCCGACCCGCGCATCGCCGCCAAGGCGCGCGAGCTCGAGGGCGTGCTGCTGGGCCAGTTCGTCCAGCTCATGTTCCAGGGCATTCACGACGGCGGCACGCTGGGCGGCGGCAGCGCGGAAGGCCAGTGGCAGGACCTCCTGGCGCAGGAATACGGCAAGGCCATCGCCAACAACGGCGGGATCGGGCTCGCCGTCCAGATCGAGCGCGAGCTTCAGGCCGCGACGGCGAACGGCCAGCCTCGTCTCCCGGCGACATCCCAAGGAAGTGGAACGAAGCATGACGACTGAGCCGAACGACACCAGCGCTGCAGCGCTCCATCCGCTCCTCGCCCGGCTCGATGCGCTCGAGGCCGACATGGCACGGCTCGTCGAGGTGCTCGACCGGGAGACGGCAGCAGCCCTTGCGGGCCGCAGCGCCGAGCTCGAGGCCTGCTACGAGAAGAAGCTGGCACTGGGCATGGCGCTCGAAGCGCAGAACGAGGCACTCCGGGCGGCGGTCGCGGACATGCCGGGCGACGTGCTCGCGGCGATCCTGACGCCGGAGCGGCAGCAGCAGGCAGCGGCCGCGAACGCGACCTTGCGCGCGGCGCTCGCACGCAACGAGGCGGGCTTGCGGGCCGCGACCGAGGCGGTGCGGCGGATCTTCGAGAGCGCTGCCAGGCTGCTCGCAGCCGAGGACCTGGGCTACGGACCGGCGCGCCTGCCCGGCGAGGGCCATCTGTTCCAGCCGCGATCGGTCTGAGGCCGGACCGGCTCAGCGCTGCTGCTGCAGCAGGAGGCCCTTGCGCCGCTCGGGTCTCGCGGGCGGCTCGACGATCCGGGGCGGCGGCGAGAAGCGCTTGATGTAGGAAGGGGCCGCGGGCCGCTTGGGCGCAGGCGGCCCGCCGGCATCCGCCGTCGCCGGCGCGGCGGCCGTGTCGAAAGGCGGGCGGACAGCCATGTCGAGCACGGGCCGTGCTTCGTCTTTGGGACCGATCGCGGCCCCGAACGGCGTTGCCCAGTAGGCGACGAGCTCGAGGCCGAACGGATCGTTCGGATTGGCTGGACGGGCCGCCGGCAGCGGTGCGGCAGCGCTGCCGCTGCCGAGCGAGGCCAGCACGATCGGATCCGCGAGATCCTGCCAGTAGCGGCCGACCTGGGCGCGATAGGGTCCGGCATGCTCCTCGAGCGCGCTGTGGTAGAGGCCCACGGCCCGCATCCAGCCGGCCATCCCCGGCTCGGCGGCAGCACCACGCAGCTCGCGCAGGAAGCGCGCGGCGTAAGCCACGTTCCGGGCCGGGTCGAACGCTTCCTCGAGATTGGCGAAGGCGCCGGGATGCCAGCGCAGGTTGATCTGCATGCAGCCCACGTCCATGGACTGCCGCCCGAGCGCCTGCTGCCGGCGCACGAACTCGATGGCCTCGGCCTTGCTCGCGAAGAAGTGGCCCTCGCCGGCGATGTTGACGGTCCAGGGCCAGATCGTGGCACCACCCTCGACCCGCCGGCCGGCCTCGGTGAAGCCGATCGCCATGAGCATGCCGGGCGGCAGGCCGGCATCGGCCGCCAGAATCGCGCGTGTGCAGGCCGACGGGACGACGGCGGGCGCCGCTGCGGCCGCGGCCGGCAGGAGCGCCAGAACCGCCGCGGCGAGGGCAGCGGCACGCGACGTCATCGGCTTTCAGCGCGACTGCAGCTGCAGGAGAAGATCGATGCCGATGGAGCCGCCGTCGGCGGTGCCGCCCGAGAACAAGGCGAGCGCTGCGGAAGCCGCGGAGGGACCGGCCGACGTGGCGCCGGCGGACTGGGTGAAGAAGCGGCGGGTCAGCTTGTCGAGGTAGACGGCATCGCCGAGCTTGTCCATCGCGACCTTGCGCTTCACCGTGTCGGCGAGACGGTCGATGTCCTGCGAGGTGGCCACCGGCAGGCCCACCGCCGGAAACACGAACTGGCGCAGAGCCATGTCGCCCGTGATCTGATAGGGAGAGGTCACCTTGGGCAGGACACGCTGCGCGTAGAGCGCATGGCGCATGGTGATGTCGACCTCGCCGATCGCCCGCTCGAACTGGACACGCACATAGCGCTTGACGACGTCGTCGACGAAGCTCTTGTCGCTCGTGGCCGGCAGGCTCGAGCGGCCGATGAAGGACAGGCCCTCGGCCATGTCCTTGAAACGCTTGTCCTGCGCCGCGGGCGAGGTGCGGCTGGTGGCGGGCTCGTTCAGCGTCCGCAGCACGAGATCGACGTTCTTCTTGTAAGCCTCGAGTCCGTAGGCGCGGAGCACGAAATTGTAGGCGCGCGGCTTCGCCACGAGGCCGGCGCTGCTCGTGACGTCGGCGATCTCCGTGCGGAACTCCTCGACCGCCGCCTTCACGTCGCTGCGCTGGGCATAAGCGTCGAGATCGGCCTTGAGCCGGTCCGAGACCGGCTCGCTCACCTGCCGTCCGGTCTCGAGGCTGAAGCTCGCCTCGATCCAGCGATTCACCACCTCGTCGATCCGCGCGGCGATGCCGTCCGAGCGCAGCTTGCGGCCGGCGCGGGCATCGGCGAAGAAGCCCGCGAACCTATCCCAGCGCGTGTCGCCCAAGGACTTGCGCACGCTCTCGTCGTCGAGCACGCGCTGGATGAAATCGGCCCCGTAGTCGGTCCTGTCGGTGAAGCCCGCGGCCTTGCGGGCGAAGGCCACGAGGCGCGCGTCCTTCGCCACCTCCTGCGTGCTCGCGACCGAAGTGATCGCGGTCTTGAAGTAGGCGATCTCGGCGGCGACGGCGGGCTCCTTCGCGAGCGCTGCGAGCTCCTCGTCCTGCTGGTCGGTCGTGATCGTCGGCAGCCTGGTGTCGTGCCGGGCCTCGTACTCGGCGCGGAGATAGGCCCGGACGACCTTGTCGATCTTCTTCTGGTCGTCGCTGGTACCGCCCGCGAAGGCGAAGTCGCGCGTGATGGCGCGGTACCTATCGTCGCTCATCCGGTTCGCGGGCGAGCGGGAATCCGAAAGATCCGACGCCAGCACGCGCTTCATGAGCCCTTGCGCGTTCTCCTGACCCTCGAGATCGTAGGCCGTGATCGCGAACTCGTAGAGGCGCTGGTCCTTCACGAGATCGTCGGCCGTGCGCACGGAGCCGATCCTGTCGCGGAAATACGCGATCTCGCGCGCGATCACGGGCTCCTTCGCGAACTTCTCGAGCCGCTGGTCGAGGTTGCGCGTCAAGACCCTCCAGGCACCGAGACCCGTGAGGCCGGTCGCGATCATCGGCGAGGAGGCCTGGGGCCGGACGAGCATGGAATGCCTCCCCTCAGCGGACCGTGAACCGGCTCAGGCCGCGTTGGCGGCCAGCCGCTGGTAGGCGTGGCGCTCCTCCTCGCGGGCGGCGCGCAGCCTCGCGGCGGCGAACAGCATGTCCTCGTACTTGAGGACGGCGCGGAGCAGGGCGAGCCCGCGATAGTAGCGGCCCTCGGCCACCTCGACACGAACCTTGGCCAGCCGGTTCAGGATCTCGGGGTTGATGAACGCCTGCTCGAGCTGGCCGACGAGCTCCTCGAACCGGGTCTTGTAGAGGTCCCGACCTTCGGGATCGACGATCATCATCTGCACCTGGAAGTAGACGCGCCGGGTCGGCGTCGTCGCGTCCTCCTGCTGCAGGAGATCACTGCCGCGCAGGCAGTTGATGTGGTTGTGGATGACGAGCTCGCCGTGACGCTGGCCGATCTCGAGCACGGCACCGTTGACGAGGAGCTTCTCGCCGCGGCGCAGCTTCAGATGAAGGGGCATCCCTTGACCTCCCAAAGGCCGCTCAGGCGAGGCCGGCGGCGATGTTACGGTTGATCTCGACGATCGTGGCGACCGTCCGACGGTCGCCGGCGAGGATCTCGCTGCACGAACGATCGATGAAGCCGGCGATCCCGAGCAGGTTCGCCTTGAGCTGGTCCGGGAGCGCGTTGCCCTCGTGCACGAGATCGACGGCGAACGTGGTCCAGAGCTGCCGCACCCGGAACACGGCATCGGCGAGCGCTACCGGGTCGCCCGCTGCGTCGGCGGCCTCGAGGCGTCGAGCCACGTCGCGGAGCAACCGTGCCTCGGTCTCACGCGGCGTCTCGCACTGCTCGATCACGGCAGCATAGGGATTGGTCATCGGCAACGGTCCCTTTCCAGGGCCTCATTGAAATTCGTGAGACCGTTATCTGCAGGTCTTTGCTCAAGTTCAATGGAAAACGAATTGCCGCAGCGTCGCACGCCCCAAACTCCTTGACGGAGCCCTCTTCATATCCGATTCCTATACGAGAGAAAAGGACATGGCGCATCGGACTCGACGGCAGAAGCCCGACACCGAATCCTCCATAGGCGACCGTCAGCGACGAAAATCCCCGCTCCATGGAAAGCAGCATCAGCTTGGCGCTGGCCGCCCAGGTAGCGCTACGACGGCGCATGGACGTCGTGGCGAACAATATCGCCAATGCGAACACGACCGGCTTCAAGCTCGAGGCGCAGATCGTGCAGCGTCTCGACCAGCCGGTGGGCGACACCGATGTCGCCTACCCACTCGACCGCGGCAGCTACACCGATCTCCGCCCCGGCCCGATCACGGTCACCGGCAATCCGCTCGATGTCGCCGTGGTCGGCGACGCGCTGCTCGCGGTGCAGACCCCGCAAGGCTCGCGGCTCACGCGCGACGGCAGGATGACGCGCGCGGCCGACGGCACGCTCGCCGATCTGTCCGGCCATGCCGTCACCGCTGCCGGCGGAGGCACGATCCAGATTCCGGAGCAGGCACGGGAGATCACGATCGCGAGCGATGGGACGGTGACGGCCGACGGCGAGGAGGTCGGTCAGATCGGTCTGTTCGCCATTCCTTCGGACCTGCAGCGCGAGGCCGACGGCCTGTTCTCCGGCAGCGGCGCCCCGGTGCCGGCCACGGATGCGACCCTGCAGCAGGGAGCCCTCGAGCAGGCGAACGTCCAGCCCATCACGGAGCTCGTCGACATGATGGAAGTGCAGCGCGGCTACGAGCGGGTGCAGCGCCTCCTCGACGGCGAGGACGAGCGCATCAGGAAGCTCGTCGAGCGCGCCGTCCGCGTCTGACCCGAGGCCCCCCTTCACATCTTCGAGGAAACCCATGCGCGCCCTCAACACCGCCGCGACCGGCATGCTGGCCCAGCAGACCAACGTCGAGGTGATCGCCGACAACATCGCCAACATGAACACGACCGCGTACAAACGTGCGCGGGCCGAGTTCCAGGACCTGCTCTACCAGTCCGAGCAGCGGGTCGGCGGCGCCACCCGCAACACCGAGACCCTGAGCCCGGCGGGCGTGCAGATCGGGCTCGGCGTGCGCACGGCCGGGATCTCGCGCATCTACACCCAGGGCTCGCTCGTCAAGACCGACAACCAGCTCGACCTCGCCATCCAGGGTCGCGGCTTCTTCGTCGTGAACATCCCGGGCCAGGACCAGCCCGCCTATACCCGCGACGGCAACTTCTCGCGGTCGGCCACGGGCGAGATCGTGACCGCGCAGGGCTACACCGTCTCGCCCGGCATCGTGATCCCGGACAACGCGACCGATGTCACCATCTCGCAGAACGGCGAGGTCTATGCCTTCATCGGCAACGAGAGCCAGCCGCAGCTCCTGGGCCAGCTCGACATGGCCCTCTTCGTCAACGAGAACGGCCTGCGCCAGGCCGGCGGCAATCTCGCCTACCCCACCGAGGCCTCGGGCGAGCCGGTGATGGGCACCCCGGGCAACACGGAGGCCGGCTTCGGCACGGTGCTGCAGGGCTACAGCGAGAGCTCGAACGTCAACGTGATCGAGGAGATCACGAGCCTGATCACCGCCCAGCGCGGCTACGAGATGAACTCGAAGGTGATCCAGGCGGCGGACGAGATGCTGGGCACCATGAGCAACATGCGGTGAGCCCCGTGCACCGTCTCCGACTTCCGGCATGGCCGCTGCTGGCGCTGGCCGCGATTCTCGGGTCGACGATGGCCCGAGCCGAGCCGCTCTCGTCGGTCGAGAGGCGCCTCGAAGCGCTCGTCGGCATCGGCGCCGGACAGGGGCGCTATATCGTGGACTGGACCGAGGCGGTCCCGGCCGACAGCGAGGTCGCCGATCTGCGCTGGAACCCGCGCGAGCGCACCGTCACGGCGAGCATCAAGGACGGCAGCGGGCGGGAGGTGACCGGCCGCGTGCGGCTTCTCGCCGAGGTGCCCACTCCCATCCGGCCGATCCCGCAGGGCGCTCTCGTGACGGCGGCCGATCTCGGCATCATGGATCTCGACCTGCTCACGGCGCACCGCGAGACCGTGACCGACGAGGCGCAGGTCGAGGGCCACGCAGCGCGCCGCCGGCTCGATCCCGGCCGGCCGATCCTCGCCCGCGACCTCAAGCTCGTGCCCGCGGTCGAGCGCGGCCAGCTCGTCACCATCGTGGCCGGAACCGAGCGCGTGACGGTGCGCGCGAAGGCCAAGGCGCTCGATGCCGGCGAGATCGGGCAGTCGGTGCGGGTGCAGAACGTGGACAGCCGCATGGTCACGAGCGGCATCGTCGTGGAGCGAGGCCTGGTCGACGTGAGCGGAGGCCGGTCATGAGGCGATCCTGCGCAGCCCCGCTCCTGGGGCTCGTGCTCCTCGCGGCGGCCGGCTGCGACCGGCTCGACCATCTGGGCAAGCCCCCCACCCTCACACCCGTGGGAGCATCGGAGGAGACCAGCCGCCTCGCCGCGGCCGATGTCGTGCGCCGTCTACCCACCCCTTCTCCACCGCCGGCCCTGCCCACGCAGCCGGGCTCGCTCTGGCAGATGGGCTCGCAGAACTTCTTCAACGACAACCGCGCGTCGCGGGTCGGCGATATCCTCACCGTGCTCATCAACATGAACGAGCAGGCGCAGTTCAAGAATCAGACCAGCCGGGACCGGAACAGCAGCGAGTCGATGGGTGCGTCGAGCTTCTTCGGCCTGGAGAAGCGCCTCGCCAAGGTCCTGCCCAACGGCGGCAGCAACGGCACGCCCGTCGACCCGAGCAGCCTCGTCGACCTCAGCTCCGGCACCTCGAGCAAGGGCACCGGCAGCGCGCAGCGCTCCGAGCAGGTCCAGGTGAAGATGGCCGCCATCATCGCCGCGATCCTGCCCAACGGCAACTTCGTCATCAACGGCAGCCAGCAGGTCCGCGTGAACTACGAGCTGCGCGAGCTCCAGATCGCGGGCGTCGTCCGGCCGCAGGACATCACGGCCGAGAACACGGTGACCTACGACAAGATCGCCGAGGCACGCATCGCCTATGGCGGGCGCGGCCAGCTCACCGACGTTCAGCAGCCGCGCTACGGGCAGCAGGTGCTGGACATGGTGCTGCCATTCTGAACGGTGAACCGACGCCGATCCCTATCTCCCCAAGCCAGAAGGTGGATCATCATGCGCGCCCATGGCATGCTCGTCGCGGCTATCCTCGCCATGATCCTGGGCCCCGCCGCCCCCGCCTCCGCCAGGACCTCCGAGGAGGCACCCGCCGAAGGTGAGGCAGCGCAACAAATGCCGGGCTTCCTGCCCGTGAGCGACATCGTGATCCCGGTCGTGAGCCGGGGCCGGTTCGCAGGCTACGTCATGGTGAAGGCGTCGCTCGAGTTCCCCACGCCCGACATCGCGAAGAGCGCGCAGCCTTGGCTTCCCAAGATCATGGACGCCTGGATCAGGACCATGTACGGTCTCGCCCAGCGCGGCCATTTCGAGAACGGCACGGTCGATCCCGAGCTGCTGAAGAAGCAGCTTCTGCAGGCCGCGATCGACACGCTCAAGGAAGGGGCGCCTACGGACGTGCTGATCACGCAGGCTCTGTTCACGCGCGCGAGCTGAAATCCTCAGCCATCCTGCCGGCGCGGTGCCTCATGGCCCAGAATCCGAGCGAGTTCGGCGAATGCCGCTTGCGGCGCCTCGCGGCCGTCGCGCGGCTGGCCGATGAAGGCGTCGAGCTGCGGACCGAGCGCGATCGCCCGATCGGTCGCGGGATCGCCGCCGCGCTTGTAGGCGCCGATCCGCACGAGGTCGCCCATCTCCTCGTAGCGGGCGAGCACGCGCCGGGCCTCGGTCAGCAGCCGGTTCTCCTCCGCATCGTGGCAGTGCGGCAGCGTGCGCGAGATCGACTTCAGCACATTGACCGCAGGATAGCGGCCGCGCTCGGCGATGGCGCGCTCGAGCACGACATGGCCGTCGAGGATGCCGCGCACCGCGTCGGCGACGGGCTCGTCGTGGTCGCCGCCGTCGACGAGCACGGTGAAGATTGCCGTAATGTCGCCCTGGTCGCGCGCGGTCTCGCCGGGGCCGGCGCGCTCGAGCAGCCGCGCCATCTCGGAGAAGCAGCTCGGCACGTAGCCCTTGGTCGTCGGCGGCTCGCCGGCGGCGAGCCCGATTTCGCGCTGCGCCATGGCGAACCGTGTCACGCTGTCCATGAGCAGCAGCACGTGCCGGCCGCGGTCGCGGAACCATTCGGCAACCGCGAGCGTCGTGTAGGCGGCCTCGCGCCGCATCAGCGGCGGCTCGTTCGAGGTGGCGACGACGATAACGCTCCGCGCCATGCCCTCGGGGCCGAGCTCGTGCTGGACGAACTCCTGCACCTCGCGCCCGCGCTCGCCGACGAGGCCGATGACGATGACGTCGGCATCGGCCCAGCGCGCCAGCATGGCCATGAGGGTCGACTTGCCGACGCCGGAGCCCGCGAAGATGCCGAGCCGCTGCCCGCGGCAGAGGGGCGCGAACACGTCGAGCGCCTTGATGCCGGTCGCGAGCTTGCGGCCGACGCGGCGGCGGGCATAGGCATTGGGGCCGTCGCCGCGGGTAGGCTGGCGTATGGGGCCCTGGGGCAGGGGCCCGTGCCCGTCGATGGGACGGCCCAGCGCGTCGACGACGCGCCCGAGCCAGCCCTCGGAGGGGCGGACGACGGTGCGGCCGGCCGTCTCGACCCTAGCGCCCGGTCCGATGCCCTCCGTGCTGCCGAACGGCATCACGAGCGCGCTGGCCCGACGAAAGCCCACGATCTCGCCGAGCACGGGCCGGTGCGCCGTGCCGATGCGGACCGCATCGCCGACCACCGCCTGCCGCGGCAGCCCCGCGACTTCGATCAGCAGGCCCAAAGCACCCGCGACCTCGCCCCAGCGTTCCATGGGCTCGATGTCCTCGAGCGCGGCGCGGGCCTGCGCAAACGAGCTCGGGCTCTCCTTACGGGTCATGCCATCATCCCGCCGCCGATGCGGCCAAGCTGCGCGTTCATTCGAAGCATCTGCTCGAGCCGAGCAGAGGAGACCGTGCGATGAGGACCGGATTGCAGCTCACTTGGAATCAGCTCCTGGACGAGGCCCTCGAGACCTTCAAGGCGATGGCCCGCACCCGCCTGCGCGCCGGGGAACTGCTCACGCTCGACGCCTGGTACGACATCGCCGCCAAGGCGGCCGAGCAGACGGCGCCACGGCGGGACGTGGCGATCGCGGCGGTGCTGCAGTCCCAGCCGTCCCTCATGTCCCGGCCTCTGATCGAGGAGCGGGGTTCCCTGGGCGAGACCGCCTTCGTGCTGATCCGCGAGGCGCTGCGCGACGAGATCGCCGGCCGGATGAACAGCCTGCAGGCCCAGGTGACCCGCGGGCAGGCGACGGCGCCGGCCGAGGATCGCGTGCGCGCGCTGAAGGAGGATCCACAGGCGCAGGCTTCCTGGGAGCTGTTCGCCGTGCGGCTCGACGAGGCGTTCCTGTGGCGGCTCGCGCGCGATGCGGGCACCGAGCTGCTGCCCGATCCGGAAGCCGACCCGGAGGCGGCCGCCACCTACATCGAGGCCTTCCTCAAGGAGGTGATGCCGGAGGATCTGCAGGTGATCGTGACGCTTCTCGCTTCGTCTCCCACGCTCGCCGTGCGCCCCCCCGCAGAGGCGCAGACCTTCGAGGGCTGCGCCTCGTTCACGCTCGAGGAGGCGATCGGCGAGCGTCTGGCCGATCTGTTCCGACAGTTCTGGGAGCAGCAGAATCCGCCGGCGTGATCCGGCACCGCGACGATGCCCGTCGCTGGCAGATGCGCCGGCCGCGATCCTTCCATCCGAGCATAACATAGGACTTATCCGAATCGAATTCCGCAGCATGCTGCGAGCAATACGGCTTCGTATGGTAGCGGGTCGAAGGGAATCCTTGAACCGAACTTGACACCCCGGACCTTTGGTCGCAGAATCGTGCGACGCAGACCTTTTGCGTACCGCCCCGGCACAAGACGTGGAAACAGCTGCGCAGCGACGGCCGGTGCAGACAAGACAATAGGATTGGAGAAGGCATGTCGATCCCCCAGATCGACCCGAATGTGCCGCTTGGCATGACACGCGACATCGTGATCGCCGAAGTCTCGAACAATCACGTGCCGCCCGAGGCTTTGCCCGGCCTCATCCAGCAGGTCTACGACACGCTGTGCCGGATCGCCGCCGATGCGGTCGCGCGAGCTGCGACCAATGGACCCGCCATCCGCGAGACATCCGCGCTTCCCGGCCAGGAGCGGCTCGAGGGCAAGGCGTCCCGGCACCCGGCCGCGGACGAGACGGCCGCGGCATCCGGCACGGATGGCGGTCGCCTGCGGACCGCCCGCGAGGAGGGCCGCGAGCCGGCGGTTCCCCGGGATCGGAGCGTGTTCCCGGACTACATCGTCTGCCTGTTCGACGGCGTGAAGCGCAAGATGCTGAAGCGCCACATCAGGAGCCGCTACGGCATGTCGCCCGAGGCCTACCGGCAATATTGGGAGCTGCCCGACGACTACCCGATGGTGGCGCCGAACTATTCCGACGAGAAGCGCGAATATGCGCTCGCCACGAACTTCGGCGTCGGCCGCGACAAGCGGCGGAAGAGAGGCGGCGACACGCGGGCGGCGTGAGGCCCGGCTCGCCGCCATCGGGCCACGAGGGTCAGCCGAGATCGAGCGCGCGGCGGCTGTCCTCGCACGTCCAGCTCGGCACCGCGGCGGCGGCCTGGCTCCAGTTCATCGTCACGAGCTTGATCACCACCCATTGGCCGAGCTCGCGCAACAGCTCCGCAACGGCTTGCTGCACCTCGTTCCGGCTGCCCTCGATCATGAGATTGAGGACGACCTCCTGCCGCTTGGGCGGCGGAGGAAAGCCGGTCCTGAGCCATGAGCGGTGATCCCGCAGGTTCGCGTGCGCCTCGATCTCGTCGAGATCGAGGCGGATGTCACCGTCCTCACCGACGCCGCAGATCACGAGCTCCTGATCCTTCTCGCCTTCCAGCAGCGAGGCGATCTCCTCGAGGGCATCCTCGACCGCCTGCTTGGACCAGAGCGTGTCCGTGGCCGGCACGGTCGCCCTGACGACGACCGAGCAGGCCTGCGGACAGGCCGCGTCGACCGATGCCATGCGTGCCGCACCAACGATTTGACGCGCGATGTGACGGCTTGGAGCCATTGTCGGCCTTATAGATCGAGGAATGCTGCAACTTGGGCGTGTTTTCTCGCTTTCCGGGAATATCCCAACCTACAGGCAACAAGCAAGCGACATCAACGTCGCACAAAGGGTCCAGATTACTTCGAGTTGATATGAAATATTTTCCGAATAACATTAAAGTTTTGAAAGATTGAGATCCGAGATACTCCACATCCCTCCGGCAACATCCCCGGCCACCGGAGACGGACAGTGAGCGTGCGTCAGAACAGGACGTCGTCGAGATCGTCGACCGCGATGGCCGCCTCCTCGGTCGCGGGCTCGGGTGAGCCCGACAGCGCCTCGCCGCTGGCCCGAGCGTGGACCTCGCGCTCGCGCTGCATCGTGTAGCGGCTGCGCAGGATCGCATCGAGCTCCGGCCAGGGGGCCGTGTCGAGGCAGGGGCCGAGCTCGGCGGCGATGGCATCGAGCTCGGCGGCGGCGGCACGCATGAGGGCCTGACCACGCTCCCGCAGCTCCACAAAGCCGGTATCGAGCGCCAGCGTGGACGCGATCTCACGCAGCAGGCGTCGTACCTGCGCATTGGCGGCGCCGATCTCCTGCTCCTTGATCCGCAGCCGCTCGACCGTGGCGGCGAGACGGGAGCTCAGCTCGCCGGCGAGCCGGCCCGCAGGCTCGAGGATGTCGCCCGCCAGCGTGCCGGCGGTCGCCTCCATTTCCACGCCACGCTCGAGAAGCACCAGAGAAGCCTGGCGGATCTCGACCGAGTGCGACGACATCTGGCGTGCGATCGTCTGCAGCGCGTCGCCGCTCGGCCCCAGATTGGTGCTCTTGATCGTGGCGTTGAGCCCGGCGATCCGGATGTCGTCCTGCAGCCGCTTCAGCCGTTCGACCATGCCGGCGATGGCGCGCACGTGCTCCACGCTCTCGGCGAGGCCCGCGAGCATGCGCTCGCGATTGCCGCTCTGCTCGCGCAGGAGGCGTGCGACGGCGCTGGCCTCGAGATCGAGCGCCGCGAGCAGTGGCTCCTGCCGAGACGCATCGCGGCGACCGCTGGCCAGCGCATCGAACCGTTGCTCGGTGTGCCGCGCGGTCGCGGCCAGGTCCGTCACGGTCTGGGCGATCTTGCTCATCTCGGCCGCGGTCTCGACGGCGACATACTCGAGCTGCGCCGCCTCGAGGCGGCCGATCGTCTGCACCGCGCGCATGACGCGCTCGGGCGGCAGGCTCTCGCCCTCGTCCTCGAGGCGGCCATCGGCGAGGAGACGGCACAGCCGGTCGACACCGGCCGCGACGTGCTCGAGCCGCTGGCGGGCGATGTCGTGGAACTGCAGCCCCATCACCATGTCGGCGATCTGCCGCTGGAAGGTCCCGAACTGCTGTCGGGAGTCCTCGGCCCAGCCTTGGGCTTCCTCCTGATGGAGGCGGATCCGGCTCGCCATGTCGCGCAGGCGGCCGGCGATCACGGCCAGAGTCTCGTGCTGGCTCGCGGCCAAGCGATGCTCCTCGGCCCAAGCGCTGCCGACGAGAGCGCCCAGATGCCGGAGCCGGTCGCGGAGATCGGCCGCGGTCGTGCGACCGACCTCGATGAACCGCCCCATCTCTTCGATGAACTCCTCGAAATCCTGGCTCTCGCCATCGATCGTCGCAGCGTTGATCTGCCCCAACGTGACGAGCTGGCCGAGAAGATAGAGGGTCCCTTCGAGGTCCGAGCAGGGATTGCTCGCCTGCTGGATGTGCTCGGCCAGGCGCGCGGCGCACGTACGGCGCTGCGCGTCGAGCTTGCCGAGGGCGCTCGCGAGCTGCGCCAGCTCCTCGAACGCCTGGTGGATGGTCCGGGTGGAGTCGTCCAGGATGGCGTGCACCACATCGGTCATGATGTTGCGCGCCTCCTGCAGCCGCCGGTGCAGCTCCTGGAGCGATTGGCCGAGACTGACGAAGGCGTGCCCGCTCTCCTCCTGCCAGCTCTGCAGATGCTGCAGGTGCGAGCGGAGGCGGACGAGGTGGGCCGTCTGGGAGCGCAGCACGGGAGCATGGCCCTGCCGCAGCACTGCCCGGTGAGGATGGTATTGCATGGGATCTCGTCCTGGTGAGCGCCGGTGTCGGTCGCGATGAGCCAGAAGCCGGGCCATCATTCCCGATTGAAGCGCACGATCTCCTGCGCCAGGCGCTGGAGCGGCAGCTCCTGCTGCACGGCACCCAGCTTCATGGCCTCCTTGGGCATGCCGTAGACCACGCAGCTCGCCTCGTCTTGGCCGAGCGTCGAGGCCCCGGCCGCGCGCATCTCCAGAAGGCCGTGCGCACCGTCGTCACCCATCCCGGTCATGATGATTCCCAGCGCATTCTTGCCGGCGGCACGAGCCGCGGAGCGGAACAGCACGTCGACCGAAGGACGATGCCGCGAGACCAAGGGCCCGTCGCGGACCTCGACCGTATACTGCGCGCCGTTCCGGTGCAGGAGAAGATGCCGGTTACCGGGGGCGATCAGCGCCAGGCCCGGCACGAGGCGGTCGCCATTCTCGGCCTCTTTGACGTCGATCCGGCAGAGCTGATCCAGCCGGCGCGCGAACGCGGCGGTGAAGCCCGCCGGCATGTGCTGGACGATGGCGATGCCGGGCGCGTCCGACGGCAGCGCCTCGAGCACCTGGCGCAAGGCCTCCGTGCCGCCGGTGGAAGCGCCGATCACCACGATCCGCTCGGTGGTCCGCTCCAGTGGCCGGCCGACCGGCGGCGGCAGCACCGCGTCGGCGGTGAGCTTCTTCTGCGCCCCGAGCTGGACCGGCGGGCGCGGCTTGAGGCGGGCGCGGGCGGCGGCGCGGATCGCGTCGCAGATGATCGTGCGCGCCTCTTCGAAGAATGCCCGGCCGGCGAGCTGGCTCGGCTTCGCGATGATCTCGACCGCTCCGGCCTCGAGCGCCCGGGTCGCGGTCTCGGAGCCCGCCTGCGCCAGGGAGGAACAGATCACGACCGGAATCGGCCTCTGGCTCATGATCTTGTGGACGAAGGTGATCCCGTCCATCCGCGGCATCTCGATGTCGCAGACGATGACATCGGGGATCTCGCCGCGGATCTTCTCGGCGGCGAAGTAGGGGTTGGAAGCCACGCCCATCACCTCGAGGTCGGGCTCGGCCTCGACGATGGCGGCGAGCGCCTGCCGCACGGTGGCCGAGTCGTCGACGATCAGGACACGCAGGGGCTTCACGGGCGATCCCTCACAGGCGATCGTGGATGCTGGCGCGCAGAGGACGCCCGTCCGCACCGGGCCGGGCCAGCCCTTCGCCCGCGGGATGGTCGAAAGGCGCGGGCTCGCGGAAGACAATGGTCATGGCTCAACGCGCGGCCGCGACGAGCTCGAGCTCGTCGCGGCGGAAGAGGCGTTCGAGATCGAGAAGTGTCACGAATGCTCCCTGGCGCCGGCCGAGCCCCTTCATGAAGCTCGCGTCCCACGGCTCGCCGAACGAAGGCGGCGGCTCGATCGCAGCCTCGGCGAGCTGGGTGACCTCGTGCACCGCGTCAACGATGGCCGCGATCACGAGCTGCCGGCCCGACGGCCCGACCTCCAGCACCAGGATGCGCGTGTGCTCGCTGTGCCCGCTCGCCGGCAAGGCCAGCTTGCGGGCGAGATCGATCACCGGAATGCCCTGCCCGCGCACGTCGATCATGCCGAGGAGCAAGGGCGGCGCATTGGCGATGCGCGCGGTCTTCCGCAGGTCCAGGACCTCGCGCACGTGGCGCACCGGCACGGCGAAGGTCTCGCCGGCGAGGGCGAAGGCCAGGTACTGCTCGGGCTCGCCGTCCCCGCTCGCCGCCAGCGTCGGATCGTCGCCAACACCCGGCAGCACGTCGCCTCCAAGCTCGAGAAGCTCGTCGCTCATCTGCTGATTCACCCGAAGTGGCATGGATCGAGATCGGTCACGGGACCGGCAGGACCGGGGCCAGGCTCGACATCCTCGTGCCGCCACCGGCACGGGATGTCCCACCGTTGCGCCACGAGGGCATCGGGAGCCTGCTCCTCTCCACAGCGATGGTCATCCTGCCGAACGCCTCTGCGGCGATCGGCGCGCCGGCCGGTCGTGTCCGCATCGTCAGGCACTGATCCGCTCGAAGCGGTAGTCCTCGCTCTCCGCGCCGCCGGCGAGATCGAGCACGACCCCGTGCGGCTCGCCCGCCCGCGCCGCCGGCGGCTCGCCCGCGCTCCGCTCGGGGTGCCGCTGCGGCAGCGGTTCCCTGGCCGGCTCGGGCGCCACCGCCGCGCCCGCAGCCGCCTCGCCGAGCCGGAAGTAG
>NZ_JBBLZC010000021.1:0-95087 GCF_037908215.1 Benzoatithermus flavus
GGGGGGGGGGCGCGCCTGCGGCTTGTGTGGGGGTCCCCCCCCCGGGGGCCCGGGGGGGGGGGGGGGGGCCGCGGCCCGGCCCCCCCCCGGCGCATCGGACTGCGAAAGCTCTCGTGGGTGGCGCCCGGGCTCGTCAGCTCGGCCGGACCGCGACGGCCACGCCGGCCTCGGACCGCGCGGTGTCGTTCTCGAACACCGCCGCCTCGAGGCGGGCCAGCCGCCGCTCCACCGCCTGTTCCCACCGTTCCGCAGCCTCGGCCGGCAACGCCTTGCGCTGGGGCAGAGCGGCGGTCAGCACCTCGCTCAGCCACTGGCCGAGCGTGAGCCCCCGCGCCCGCGCCGCGTCGCCCGCCGCCTTCTGCAGCTTCGCCGGCACACCGCGGACCGTCCACCGGTCGCCGCGCCTGGGCTTCTCCGGCTTGCCGGTCCTCTCGGCCTTCTTCGCCATCTCGGTCCCTGCTGTCAGCCATGGCAGACGCGGCAGCCGCATCCGCCGGCCGCGTGCATATAGGGTCGCTACGGCAACGGTGCAAGCGGCTTTCGTCTGCCGTGTCAGCCGCGTTGGACAGCTGCGGCCTGCTCAGGCCTGCTGGGCCGCCAGCGCTGCGCGGAAGCGGGCGAGAGCGGCCAGAAAGTAGACGGCGCCGATTCCGAGCATCGCGAGGAGCCTGGGCCAGACCGTGCCGAGCTCGGCGCCTCGGTAGAGCACGGCCTGGGCGAAGGCGACGAAGTGGGTCGAGGGCAGGATCTGCACGGTGAGCTGCAGCCAGTCGGGCATGGCCTCGAGCGGCGTGCTGCCGCCCGAGAGCAGGTTCATGACGATGATGACCGGGATGGTGAGCAGCGCGAACTGCGGCATCGAGCGGGTGAGCGTCGCGAGCAGGATGCCGAGTGCGGTGACCGAGGCGAGGTAGAGCGCCGAGCCGCCCGCGAACAGCAGAACCGAGCCCGCGACCGGCACCTGCAGCATCCCTTCCACCACGAGCCGGAGCGAGAGAAGGGCCGCGATCAGGATCACGAGCCCGTTGGCCCAGATCTTCGCCACCATGATCTCGCTGGGTGTGAGCGGCATGACGAGGAGATGCTCGAGCGTGCCGCGCTCGCGCTCGCGCATGACGGCCGCACCGACGAGAATGATCGCGAGCATGGTGACGTTGTTGACGAGCTGCATCACGGCTGTGAACCAGCTCGATTGCAGGTTGGGATTGAACCTGGCCCGGACGACGAGATCGAGCGGCAGGTCCGCCCCGCCCTCCACCTCATGGGCGAACCTCTGGGCCTCGCGCAGGGCGATGCTCTGGATGTAGCCGAGCCCGATGCCGGCCTGGGTGATGGCGGTGGCATCGATGTTGACCTGGAGCGCCGGCTGGCGGCCGGCCAGCACGTCGGCCGCGAAATCGGGCGGGATATCGAGGACGAAGGTGTACCGGCCGGCATCCATGACACGGTCCACCTCGCCCGGCTCGATCAGGGCCGGAGAGCGGAAGTAGGGCGGCTGGAAGGCATCGACGAGGCGTCGGGCAAGCTCGGAGCGGTCCTCGTCGACGACGGCGATGGCGGCGTCGGTCACCTCGGTCCTGACCCCGCTCGCGACGCTCCAGATCGCGAAAGTGAAGACGTAGACGATCAGGAACACCATCACGGGGTCGCGCCGCAGGCTGTGCAGCTCCTTCGTGCCGAGGTGGAAGACGTGACGGAGCCAGCGGCGCAAGGCGGTCAGCGCTCCTGCTTCGCGAGGAGGAGCCAGCTCGCCACGACGAGCACGACGCTCATGGCGAGGAGCACCGCGAGATTCGGGGCCAGCTCGGGAAAGCCCAGCCCCTTCGCGAACACGCCCACACTGATCTCCTGGAACCAGGCGGCCGGAAAGGCGAGGCCCAAGGCCCTGGCACCGGGCCCGAGCGAGGCCACGGGATAGAGCAGACCCGAGAAGTTCACGGCCGGGATGATGGTGAGGATGGCAGTGGCGAAGGTGGCCGCCACCTGACTGCGCACCATGGTCGAGACCAGAAGGCCGAAGGCGGTGGTCGCAAGCACATAGAGGAGGCCGCCGACGGCGAGAACGACGGGATCGCCCCGGATCGGCACGCCGAAGAGAAGGACGGTGAGCAGCACGAGGCTCGCGAAGCTCGCGAGCGCCACCAACACATAAGGGAGCTGCTTGCCCAGGAGGAACTCGAGCTTCGTCACTGGCGTGGCGTAGAGGTTCGCGATCGAGCCCAGCTCTTTCTCGCGCACCACGCCGAGTGCGGTCAGCATGGCGGGAACGAGGACGAGCAGCAGCATGATGACACCGGGCGCGATCGCGTTCACGCTCTCGAAGGCCTGGTTGTAGCGGAAGCGCGGCTCGATCACGATGGGCACGCTCGCGGCCTCCGCTCCCTGCCGATGCGCCAACTCCTCGCCGTAGCGGCGCACGACCCCCTCGACATAGCCGCGCGCGGTCTCGGCCCGAAACGGCATGGCGCCATCCAGCCAGACCCCGACCTCGGGTCGCAGGCCGCGGAGCAGGTCGCGGCCGAAGCCGGGCGGCACCTCGAGCGCCAGCTTGAGCTCGCCGCTGCGCAGGCGGTGGTCGAGCTCCTCGGCGCTCGTGATCGGCGGCCGCTCGACGAAGTAGCGTGAGCCGGAGAACTGCCGCAGAAGCTCGCGGCTCTCGGCCGACTGGTCGCGGTCGAGCGCGGCGTAGGCGAGATGCTCGACATCGAACGAGATGCCGTAGCCGAAGGCGAGCATGAGGACGAGCGGCCCCAGAAGGGCGAAGGCCAGCCGCACCGGCTCGCGCCAGAGCTCCAGCGCCTCGCGCCGCGCATAGGCCCAGAGGCGGCCGAGCCCGCCCGTCCCTCGGCCCGTAGCCGTGATCGCGGCCGCCTCTTGCGGCGGTGCGGCCACGGCCGGCGGCTCCTGCCCGGCCGCCGCTTCCAGCCAGGCGATGAACGCTTCCTCGAGCGTGGCCGCTCCCTGCTCCGCCTGCAGCGCTTCGGGCGTGCCGACGGCCAGCACCCGCCCCGCGTGCATGAGCGAGATGCGATCGCAGCGCAGCGCCTCGTTCATGAAATGGGTCGAGATGAAGACCGTGACCCCGTCCCGCCGCGACAGTTCGATCAGAAGCGCCCAGAACGCGTCGCGCGCGACCGGGTCCACGCCCGAGGTCGGCTCGTCCAGGATCAGCATCTCGGGCTCGTGGATGACGGCGACCGCAAGGGCCAGGCGCTGGCGCATGCCGAGCGGCAGACTAGGTGGCAGCTCGTCCATCACGGCCGCGAGGCCGAACCGTGCGACCAGGGCCTCGATCCGCGCTTTCCGCCGTTCCGCCGGCAGCTCGAACAGCCGCGCGTGCAGCTCGAGGTTCTGCCGCACGGTCAGCTCCTCGTAGAGCGAGAAGGACTGCGACATGTAGCCGACCCGGCGGCGGATCTCGGGATCGCCGGCATCGACCGGCCGACCCAGGAGCGAGGCCCGACCTTCGCTCGCCGGCAGGAGGCCGGTGAGCATCTTCATGGTCGTGGTCTTGCCGGAGCCGTTCGAGCCCAGGAAGCCGAAGATCTCCCCGCGTGCGATGCGGAAGCTCACGTGATCGACCGCGGTGAAGCTACCGAAGCGGCGGGTGAGCCCTTCCGCCTCGATCGCGGGCGGACCCGCCTCGGCCCGGCGCGGCGGGATGACGATTTCCTGGTGCCCGCGGCGGAGCGCTTCCGGCAGGAGCCGCACGAACGCCGCCTCGAGGCTCGTGGCACCGGTACGCTCCATGAGACCCGCAGGCGTTCCCATCGCGAGGACGGTACCGTCGTTCATGGCGACGAGCCAGTCGAACCGCAGAGCCTCGTCCATGTAGGCGGTGGCGACCACGACGCTGAGACCCGGACGTTCGCCCCGGATGCGGGCGATGAGCTCCCAGAACTGGCGGCGGGAGAGAGGGTCCACGCCCGTGGTGGGCTCGTCCAGGATCAGAAGGTCGGGATCGTGGATGAGCGCGCAGCACAAGCCCAGTTTCTGCTTCATCCCGCCCGAGAGCTTGCCCGCCGGCCGGTCGGGAAAGGGGGCGAGGCCCGTGCTCGCGAGGAGCGACCCGATCGGGGCCGCGCGTTCGGCGGCGCCCTGGCCGAACAGCCGGCCGAAGAAGTCGAGGTTCTCCCGCACGGAGAGGGTGGGGTAGAGGTTGCGGCCGAGCCCTTGCGGCATGTAGGCGATGCGCGCGCACACGCTGCGACGATGGCGGGTGTTTCGCATGTCGCCGCTCAAGACCTCGATCTTGCCGGTCTGGAGCCGGCGCACGCCCGCGATCAGTGCCAAGAGCGTCGACTTGCCGACCCCGTCCGGGCCCACGATCCCGACCATCCGCCCTGCCGGGATCGCGAGGGTGACCGCCTTCAGCGCCTCGCTGCGGCCGTAGCGGTGGCCGACCGCCTCGAGGCTCGCCGCGAGCGTCGTGTCAGGCGGCATCCGGCAGCCTGGGCTGCAGCCACTCGGGCCAGGCGACGCCGGAAGCGATGCGCACGTAGGCGACGCCCGGCAGGCCGGTCTTGACCAGCCGCGCGTAGCGCTCGAGCAGGTCGCGGCCGATCTGGACCTTGACCCGGAACATCAGCTTTTCGCGCTCGCTGCGGGTCTCGACCTGCTTGGGCGTGAACTGCGCATCGGATGCCACGAAGGACACATGAGCCGGGATCACGTATTCGGGCGCCGCATCCAGCACGATCCGAGCCTCGGCGCCGATCGCGAGCCGGCCGGCCTCGCCGGTGGGTAGGAAGATCGTCATGTAGACGTCGGTGAGGTCGAGGAGGGTCAGCACCTTGCCGCCGGCCGGGAGCACCTCGCCGGGGTGCGCCAGCCGGTATTCCACCCGCCCCGATCGGGGCGCCTTCAGCTCGTGGTCCTCGATCACCGTCCGGAGCCGCTCGGCGCGCGCGGCCGCCGCCTCGATCGCCGCCGTGGCGGTGGCCTGGCCCGCCTGGGCCGCGGCGAGGGCAGCCTGCGCCGTGTTGCGCTCGTTGGTGCGGCGATCCAGGAGCTCCTTGGCGATGTTGCCTTTCTGGAACAGGAGCTTGGCGCGCTCGTGCTCCTGTGCGGCGAAGGCGAGCTGGCTCTGCCGCTGGACGATGTCGGCCTCGGCGGCTGCGAGCTGCTGGCGCGCCTGGCGTACGGCTGCCTCGGCCTCGCGCAGCTCGGCTTCGAGTTCGGTCGTGTCCATCCTGGCGAGGACCTGGCCGCGCTCGACCCATTCGCCCTCGTCCACGAGCACTTCGGCGACACGGGCCGCATACTTGGTGGCGATGTCGACCCGCTCGGCCTCGATGCGGCCGTTGCTCTGGACGATGCCGGGCGGCAGCTCGGCGAGCGCATGGACGCGCCAGACCTGGTAGCCGATGAGGCCGAGCGCCGCCGCGACGAGGACGGCGACGGCGAGCAGGATGGGACGCCGGCGCACGGGTGCAGCTCAGACGACCTTGCCGACGAAGGGCAGATAGCGGTAGCGCTCGGCGTAGTCGATGCCGTAGCCGACGACGAACACGTCCGGGATGGTGAAGCCGACGAAGTCGACCTCGCCGCCCTCGACCTCGCGCCGCGAGGGCTTGTCGAGCAGCGTGCAGGTCCAGACCCTGGTCGCACCCCGCTCGAGCAGGAAGCCCTTGGTGAAGGCGAGCGTCCTACCGGTATCCTGGATGTCGTCGACGAGCAACACGGGCTCGCCCTTCACGCCGGCGGGCGCATCGCCCATGAGGCTGACGATGCCCGAGCTCCTCGTGTCGTTGCCGTAGCTCGAGACCCGCATGAACTCGATCCTGGGCGTGCAGCCGGCCCGGTGCAGCGCCCGTGCCAGGTCGGCCGCGAACACGAAGCTGCCCTTCAGCAGCGCCACGAGCGTGAAGCGCTGCGGCAGCGCGGCGGCGATGGCCTGGGCCAGTGCCTCGACACGGGCCGAAAGCTCGGCCTCGCTGAACAGTGTTGCGACCTTCTCTTCGGACATTCCGATTTCCCCGAGCGCGTCGTCGGTCAATGTGGGCCGGTATCGTGGCTGGAGAGATGATGGTCCAACGACCAGATCCTCACGCGCCGTTGCGGCCAGCGATTCACTTGGATGCGCCATTCCTCGATGATGGCGACATCGCCGAAGCCGATCCCCTTTGCCGCATAATCGGCGAACCCGTCGAGCAGCGCATCAATCTGCTCCCGAGTCGGCGGCGGTGTCACTACCCAGGGCGCCTCCGCCGCCAGCGCTTTGCGCATCTGAGTGGTGAAATGCTCCGCGCACCGGCGTCGCAGCCTCCCGTCCGCCACGTGGGCGATATGATTGCCGGTCTCGAACACGGCAGCGGGCGGGAGCAGCAGATCGGCCTTATCGGCGAGCAGACCTCGCAGCTCCATCAACACCTCGCGCCGGTGGTCCGATCGTTTCGGCACGTCGAGGATGTCGAGCAGGATGGAAGTGTCGACGATGCAGATGGTCATCGCGAGCCGATCTGCTCCAGATCCTCCAGCCAAGCCTGCACGCCATCCCGGCTCGACGGTGCGGCGCGAGCCTTGACGGAGCGGTCGAGCACGCCTGCAGTGACCAGCTCTCCCAGTGACCCCTGCGCGAGCAGGGAGGGGGCGCGCTCGAGATCGGACAGCCGCACCAAGCGGCTGTACCCGCCCTCGGGATCGCGGAAGCAGAAGACGACGTCGCCTAGCGCCTCGTCCGGCAAGGCATCCATCAGGGCCGGATTGTGGGTGGTGAGGAGCACGCGCAGCCCGCGCTGCGTCGCCACGCGCCTGATACCGTTCATCATGAGCCGCGCCCGGCTCGGATGGACACCGTTGTCGATCTCCTCGATCACCACCATCGATCCGCGCGGCGCGGTGAGCAGGGCAGCCGCCACGGCGAGGACGCGCAAGGTGCCGTCCGAGAGGAGCGGCGCCTCGATCTGCCGCTCTTCGCCGCCGAAGGTTTCGGTGAGTGCCGCCATCACCTCGCCACGTGGGGTAGAGATGAAGCCCAGGCTGGTGATGTTCTGCTCGGGCAAGCTGGCAATGAAATCGAGAAGATCTTTCTGCTTCTTTTCTACCTCCCAAAGTTCGTGCAGAACACCTGACAAATTCCTGCCGTCGCTTCTGATTTGCTTCTCGCCCTTGAAGCTGTAGCCGCGCATCGTCCTCGGCGCCGGATCGAGGAACAGAATATCCGACAGGATCTGCTGGTAGGCTCGTGTGACGGCTGGAATGACCCTCTGAGCCTTGGCATGCCCTGCCTCGAACCGCGCTGGGCTTTGGAGCTGGAGAAGCACGAGCTGCTGATCAGAGCATGTTATCTGTGGTTTCTTCCCGCCGCGAGCAAAATTGTTGTAAGCGACACGAATATCGTGGCTAGCTCCGGTGGCGGGTTGCGTTACCGAGTAAAGCGGAACCTTGCCTGATCCTGAAATGCTTTCGTCGGTGATACGAAGATCTTCATCGCGAAGAGCAATCGATAAGCTGAAATCCTCTTGCCATTCGGTAGACAAAATGTGTTCTAGTGTCTCGATCGATGAGGAGGAGGATGTGGCGCGGCAGCCGAAACGGAACTCTCGAGCACCCCGATAGGGCAGATCCTTCACCGTGCCGCGAAAAATGTCGTCGCTCTGCTGCACCTCGTAGCGGATGGCCGACAGTTTATGGTCCTGCGCCAGCCAGGAAAGGAAACGAAGTGCTTCGATCGCGTTGCTCTTGCCGGAAGCGTTGGCGCCGATGAGCAACGTCAAGGGTGCCAGGGGCAGAACGGCTTGGCGATAGCTCTTGAAGTTCTCCAGCCGGAACTCCGTCAGCATGATGGGCTCCCGTCGGCTGCCGCGCCTGCCGCAAGCTAATGCAGCGCAGGTCAGGGTTCCAGCAAGGCGATCAGCCCCTCGAGCAGCTCGATCGGCCGCGGCGGGCAGCCGCGGATGTGAAGATGCACGGGCACGACGCTGTCAACAGCGCCCGTGGCGTCGACGAGCGCCGGGGAGCCTTTGAAGATCCCGCAGCCGGCGGCGCAGTCGCCCGCGGCGACCACCCATTTCGGGTCGGGGGTGCACTCCCATGCCCGCAAGAGGGCCGCGCGCATGTTGGTCGTCACCGGGCCGGTGACGAGGAGCACGTCGGCATGGCGCGGGCTCGCGACGAAGCGGATGCCGAAGCGCTCGAGGTCGTAGACGGCGTTGTTGAGCGCCTGGATCTCGAGCTCGCAGGCGTTGCACGAGCCGGCATCGACCTCGCGGATCGCGAGCGAGCGTCCGAGCCGCCGGCGGGCGGCCGCATCGAGCCGGCCGGCGAGCTCGCGTAAGAGATCGTCCGAGGGCTCGGGTGCCGGAATGGTGGCCGGGCGCTGGAACAGGCCTTTCAGGAGGAGGCGGCTCACAGGTCGTGTCCGGCGTAGGAGCCGTTGAAGCTCTTGTTGCACAAAGGAAAGTCGGCGACGATGTTGCCTTCGATCGCTGCCTCGAGCAGCGGCCACTGGAACCAGGACGGATCGCGCGGGTGGCAGCGCCGGATCCGCCCGTCGGCAGCGAGTGCCAGCCAGACCAGGACATCGCCGCGAAAGCCCTCGACGAGGCCGATGCCCTCGCCCGCGCACGGCCGAACCGGAACGGCGAGCGGGCCTTGCGGCAACCCGTCCAGGATCTGCTCGACCAGGCCGAGACTTTCTCCGATCTCGTCCAGGCGGATCCAGACGCGGGCGTTGACGTCTCCCTCCTGCCGTACCGGGATCGTGAAGGTGAGCCGATCGTAGGGCGGATAGGGCAAAGCCTTTCTCACGTCGAACGCGCGGCCCGACGCGCGGCCGACATAGCCGCCAGCGGCCCAGCGGCGTGCCAGCCCGACGTCGACCCGGCCGGTGCCGACCGTGCGGTCCTGGAGCGACGGCAGGTCCTCGTAGTGCGCCGCGATCTCGGCCATGCGCGCGCGCAGGCTGCGGACGAGGCCGCGCAGCCGTTCTGCGCCGGCGGCATCGAGGTCGATCGCGACCCCACCCGGCACGATCCGGTCCATCATCAGGCGATGGCCGAAGCAGGCGTCGGCAGCCTGCAGGATCTCCTCGCGCAGGATGCCGCAATGGGCATGGATCAGCGCGTAAGCCGCATCGTTGCAGATGGCGCCGATGTCACCGATGTGATTCGCGAGCCGTTCGAGTTCGGCCATCAGCGCTCGCAGCCAGACCGCACGCTCCGGTGGCTCGGTGCCGGTCGCGGCCTCGACGGCGCGCGCGAAGGCGAAAGCGAAGGCGACCGTGCTGTCGCCGGAGACCCTGCCGGCGAGCCGGACACCGTGCGCGGGATCCACACCTTCGAGCAGGCGCTCGATTCCTTTGTGAACATAGCCCAGCCGCTGCTCGAGCCGCACCACGGTCTCGCCGCTCGCGGTGAAACGGAAATGGCCGGGCTCGATGATGCCGGCGTGAATGGGCCCGACCGGGATCTGGTGCAGGCTTTCTCCCTCGACCGGCAGGAAATGGTAGGGAGCTTTGGCCTCGGGGCGGCTCGAAGGCCAGGTGCCGTGATCGAGCCAGGGGCGGGAATCGGGGCTGCCCTCGGGGTGCAGGCCCCAGAGGTCGCGGATCGCCCGCTCGAGGCGAAGCGCTGGCGGATGCAGAGCACCCAGACTCGGAAAGTGGCCGCCATAGGCGGTGATGCTGGCCAGAGCCAGCGCCTGGGTCTCGGGTTCGTAGAGGACGGCGTTGACGAGCTGATCGTTGGCGAAGAGGGCCAGGAGGTCGAGATGCCCCTCGGCCAGGGCCGTGCCGAGATCGCGCCAGGTCTCGGGTGTCACCACGAAGCGCGGCCAGGGGTGATGGCCGGCCTTGGCGCGAAACGGAGCCAGGAATTCCAGAAGATGCGGGCGCTCGCTCATCGGAGCCTATCCCAGGAGCCCGGCTACGTGCTCGAACCAGCGGACGAGCGGGCCGGGCAGCCACAAGCCGGCGGTCAGCACCAGCGCCAGGTGAAGGAAGAGAGGGAGGTGCGAGCCGCGCACGGCCGTAACGGGCCCGTGAGGCTCGCCGAACACGACCCCTTGCAGGCGCAGGACGAGTGCACCTATGGCGACCATGAGGCCCAGGACCAGGGGCAGGGCCAGAAGCGGCTCGCGGGCGAAGGTGGAGCTCACGACCAGAAACTCGCTCGTGAACACACCCATGGGCGGGAAGCCCGCGATCGCGACCACGGCCACGGCCAACCCCCAGGCGAGCACCGGATGGGTGCTTCCGAGTCCTTTGATGTCGGCCAGGCGCTGCGTGCCCTTGACCTGTGCCACATGCCCGACCGCGAAGAAGATCGCGGACTTGGTCAGGCTGTGCATGGTCATGTGCAGGAGACCCGCGAAGTTCGCGACCGGGCCGCCCATGCCGAAGGCGAAGGTAACGATCCCCATGTGCTCGATCGAGGAATAGGCGAAGAGCCGTTTGATGTCGCCCCGGCGGTAGAGCATGAACGCGGCGAAGACGACCGAGATCAGGCCCATCGTCACCATGAGCGGGCCGGGGGCGAGAGCCTCCGCATTCGCCGCTATCACCATCTTGAAGCGCAGGACCGCGTAGATCGCGACGTTGAGGAGAAGGCCCGAGAGCACGGCCGAGATCGGCGTCGGGCCTTCGGCATGGGCGTCGGGCAGCCAGGCGTGCAGGGGTACGAGGCCCACCTTGGTGCCGTAGCCCACGAGGAGGAAGACGAAGGCGAGGTTCAAGAGCGCCGGGTCGAACCGGTCGGCCGCGGCGATCAGATGCGAGAGCGCCATGGCCGCGAGGCCTTCGCCCAAGCTCTCTTGGGCCGTGAAATAGACCAGGATCGTGCCGAAGAAGGCGAGCGCTATGCCCACGCTGCCGAGGATGAAATATTTCCAGGCTGCCTCCAGGGCCTGCGGCGTGCGGTAGATGCCGACCATGACGACGGTGGAAAGGGTCGCCACCTCCACCGCCACCCAGAGCAGGCCGATATTGTTGGCCAAGAGCGCCAGGTTCATGGCACCCATCATCGCCTGGTAGATGGCGTGGTAGAAGCGCACGTAGGCCGGCGTCAGATGACCGGTATCGAGCTCGTGGCCGATATAGCTCGCGGAGTAGAGGCTGGTCGTGAAGCCGACGAAGGTGTTGAGTGCGATCAGGTAGACGTTGAAGTCGTCGACGAAGAGGAAGTCGCCGGGTGCGGGCCGGGCCACGAGCAGGAAAAGGGCCGCGAGGAAGGTCGCTAGCGAGGCGAGGCTGTTGAGCCTCGCACCCAGATGCCAGTCCCGGACCAGGGAGAGCGCCGGCACGGCCAGCGCCGGGACGGCGAGCACGACGAGGAGCGGCAGTCCCTCCATGCTCATTCGCCCCGGAAGCGGTCGAGGGCGTGCACGTCGACCGTATCGAAGCGCTCGCGGATGCGGAAGACGAAGATTCCGAACACGATGAAGGCGATGAGCAGCGAGAAGGCGACCGAGAGCTCGACCACGAGCGGCATGCCCTTGGTACCGGTTGCCGCCAGGATCAGCCCGTTCTCGAGGCTCATGAAGCCGACGAGTTGGCTCACCGCGTTGCGCCGGGTGATCATCATGAGAAGGCCTAAGAGCACCACGGCGAGGGCGAAGGCGATGTCCTCGCGCGCCAGCACGTCGGCACCGCCCGTGACCGGCATGGTGACGAGGATGGCGAGAGCCGTGAGTGCTAAGCCCGCCAGCATGGTGATCCCCACGCCCACGACCTGCTCGAGCTCGCGGTGGACACCGAGTCGCACCACGATCCGGTGCAGGGCCACCGGAATGAAGATCGCCTTGAACAGGAGGGCGATCGCGGCCGTGACGTAGAGATGGGGTGCGTCTTGCGTCCACGCCTGCCAGGCGACGCCGGCCGCGAGGACCAGGGCGTGCAGCGCGAAGGCGTGGAGGAGGCCCAGCATCCGGTCCTGATAGAGCAGCATGAAGCTCACGACGACCATGCCGCCGGCCAGAAGATGGGCGACGTCGAAGGCGAGATTGCCGATCACATCGACCTCGACACGAACAGAAGAAGAGCGGCGAGGAAGCCCAGCATGAGGGCACCGCCCAGAAACTCGCCGACACGGAACACGCGCATCTTGGCGATCGTCACCTCGAAGGCGGCAAGGGCGCTGCCGAGGAGGAAGAGCTTCGCGAGATAAACGACCCCGCCCCGAAGGAGCGCAACGGGCCCGGCCTCGGCCCCGTGCGCGATGCCGAAGGGGGCGAAGAGGCAGGCGACGAGCGAGAGATACATCACGAGCTTGAGCGCCGCGGCGAGCTCGATCATCGCGAGGTGCCGGCCGGAATATTCCAGCACCATCGCCTCGTGGACCATGGTGAGCTCGAGGTGCGTCGTCGGATTGTCGATCGGAATGCGGGCGTTCTCGGCCAAGGCCACCATGAGGAGCGCCACGAGCGAGAGGCCCAAGGAGACGCGCAGGCCCACCTGATGGGTCAGGATGTAGTCGGCGATCCCGGAGAGTTGCGTGGTGCCCGCGAACAGCGCCAGGGTGAACACGACCAGCAGTATCGCGGGCTCGGCCAGGGACGCGATCATCATCTCGCGCGAGCTGCCGATGCCGCCGAAGCTGGTGCCGACGTCCATGCCGGCGAGGGCCAGGAAGAAGCGCGCGGTGCCGAGCAGCGCCACGATCGCGATGAGATCGACGGCCCAGTTGAACAGGAGGCCGGTGGCGAAGGTGGGCACGAGGGCGGCCGCCACCCAGGTCACGGCGAAGACGACATAGGGAACGACGCGGAACAGCCAGGAGGCGCTCTCGGCGAGCACGACCTCCTTGCGCAGGAGCCGGGCCAGATCGCGGTAGGGCTGAAGCACCGAGGGCCCGCGTCGGCGCAGGAGCCGGGCGCGCAGCTTTCGTGTCCAGCCCGTCAGCAAGGGGGCCACCAGCAGGACCAGGAACATCTGGATGCCCTGGACGAGGAGACCGCCGATCAGCGCCATGCCGCCACCACGATCAGCAGGGTCACGAGCGCCGCGAACATCATGCTGAGATAGCGGCGCACGGTGAGGTACTGGAGGATGTTGAGCCGGTCGGCCAGGCTCCCGACCAGCGAGGCCGTGGGCATGTAGAGCCGCTCCCAGACGAGGTCGTGCCAGCGCACCGTGAAACGCGCGGGCCTGGTCTCGCCCGGAGCCGGCATGTCGACCTGCTCGCTCGCCCGGAACACGACCGTCCCGAACACGCGGCGCAGCGGCTGCGAGAAGCTCGCGGCGGAATATTGCGTGCGCGGGTCGGGATCGGGATAGCCGCAATCCCAGGCAGGGCCGCGCCGGAGCGCGCGCGAGGCGAAACGGTGGACGAAGCCCGCCGCGAGCCCCGCCGAGGCCAGAACGAAGACGAGGAGGACGAGGCCGTTGTAGGAGCTGTGCGCAGGCTCGATCGGCACCAGCGACAGCCAGCCCTGCCGCCCCTGCGCCGGCAGGGTGACGTCATGGTTCAGCTCGGCCACGACCAGCGAGAGAAGGTCGATGACCGGACCGGGAAAGACGCCCAGGAGCACGCAAAGGGCCGCGGCCGCGATCATGGCGAGCCGTGCCTTGTGGTCGATCTCGTGCGCGTGGGCCGCGGCCTCGCTGCGCGGCCGGCCGAGAAAGGTGATGCCGTAGGCGCGCACGAAGCAGGCGGCCGCGAGCGCTGCGGCCAGAGCCATGAGGGCGCCTACGGCGGGAGCTAGGAAGCGGAGGACCTCCGGTAGCGCCGGGCTCACCAGCACGGCCTGGAACAGGAGCCATTCCGAGACGAAGCCGTTGAGCGGCGGCAGGGCCGAGATCGCGGCCGCACCCAGAAGGCAGCAGGCGCTCGTCACCGGCAGGCGGTGGATCAGGCCGCCCAGGCGATCCATGTCGCGCTCGCCGCCCGTGCCGTGCAGCACGGCACCCGCGCCCATGAAGAGCAGGCTCTTGAACAGCGTGTGGTTCAGGACGTGGAGGAAGGCGGCGGAGAGCGCCAGCGCCGCTGCCGTCGGCATGCCGTTCGCGGCAAAGGCCAGGGCGAAGCCGAGCGCTATGTAGACGATGCCGAGATTCTCGACCGTGCTGTAGGCGAGAAGTCGCTTCAGGTCGTTCTGCAGGACCGCGTAGAGCAGGCCCAGGACGGCCGAGACGGCGCCCAGCACCATCAGCACCGCTCCCCACCACCAGCCGGGCGGGCCGGCGAGGTCGAAGAGGAGCCGCAGGGCCGCGTAGACCGCGACCTTGGTCATGACCCCGCTCATGAGAGCCGAGACGTGACTCGGTGCGGCGGCGTGCGCCGGGGGCAGCCAGGCATGGAGCGGGACGAGACCGGCCTTGGAGCCGGCACCCAGAAGGGCCAGAACCAGCACCAGAACGTGCGCCGTGGGGCCGAGCGCATGGCGGCGGATGCTCGTGAAATCGTAGGCGCCGCCGGGGCCGGCGAGGAGGCCGAAGCAGAGGAGGAGCGCCGCCGTGCCGAGGCTCGCCATGACGAGATAGAGATAGGCGCCCTCGCGCGTGGCGCGCGCCTCGTGCTCGCGCAGAACCAGAGCCCAGGAGGTCAGGGACATGAACTCCCAGGCGAGGAGGAAGGTGAACGCGTCGTCCGCGAGCAGGACCAGGTTCATGCCCAAGAGAAAGGCCGGCACGAACGGCAGCACGCGCTTGGGCTCGGGCTCGCCCTTGGCGTAACCCAGCGCATAGAGGCAGGCGAGCGCCCCGCCGAGGTCGACCACGAGCAAAAAGAACGCGGTCAGCGCATCCAGCCGGAAATGCATGCCGAGCCAGGGCAGGCCGAGCGGCAGAATCAACGTCTGGGGCAGATGCGAAGGCTGCAGGAGCAGGACGAGAGCCGCGAGCAGGAGGATGCTGCAGGTGGCGAGGGTACCGCCATAGGTGAGCCCGGTCCCGCAAGCCCTGTCGCCCCGGACCAGCCCGAGCACCGCGAGTGCCAGCAGGATGCCGAGAAGCGGCAGGAAGGCGCCTGCGATCAGCATATGGCCCGGCCGCGAAACGCATACGGGATGGCTTGCTGGCCGGGTGCCAGCATCGTGTCATGCATCACGCGCTTCCCCGCAGAGCCCGAACTCGACGGGCAGGTCATAGCGCGCGGGCCGGGCGCCCGCAACGTGTACCCCCGGAAAAATGGCCGCACCCGCCGGCGGGTCACGTCCCGCTGTCGGCCCGGTCCCGCTCGCGGAGCAGGCGATCGAACGCAGCCAGGGTTTCGTGGCTGCAGTGATGCTCGATGCCTTCCGCGTCCACCCTGGCCACCTCCTCGCTCACGCCGAGCCGGCGCAGGAAGTCGTAGACGATGCGGTGCCGCCAGCGGCAATGCTCGGCGAGCGCCCGGCCGTCCGCGGTGAGGAAGATCGAGCGGTAGGGCTCGGAACGGACCAGGCCTTCGCGCTGCAGCTTGGCGATGGTGTTGTTGACCGTGGCGCTCGTCACGCCGAGCCGGCTGGCGAGATCGACCGCCCGCGCCTCGCCCGTGGCATCGATGAGATCGGCGATCAGCTCGACATAGTCCTCGGCGATCTCGCTGCGGTGATCGCTGCGCGTCCGGCCGAAGCCTTCCGCCTGCTGGTCCGCGCCCGGAAGGCGCACCTTGCTGGTGTTGCCCATCGCCATACCGAATCGCGGGAAAGCAACCGCTTCTTCATGGATGCGGGCTAAAGGTTAGCCACGCCCTCCTGCCGGTTCAAGGTCGGGCGCATCGGTGCAAGGATGCCATGGATGGTGGCCGCCCGTTCCGCTAAGGGATGACGGCTTGGCAACCCCCTGGGAGCCTCGAGGATGCCGTCGAGCATGCTGGACCAGTTGTGGACCTCGATCGCCGATGCCGGACGCGAGCTGGTTCGCGGCCGGCTGGGCAGCCGGCGGCGGGCCACGATCCAGTCCTTATGCCGCGACCTGCTCTCGACCAAGGGCGAGGCGTCTGGTGCTGCGCTGGCGCGCGAGCTGGTCGAGGCCTACCGCATGATGACCGACGAGGAGCGGCAGAGCTTCTTCACCATGCTGGCGCAGGACTATGCCGCCGACCCGACCCGTATCCTGGCCGCGGTCGAGGCCTACCGGCAGGACCCGAGCCCGCGCTCGGTCCAGGCCTTGCGCCGCGCCTGCGAGACGCCGCGCCACGAGCTGTTCCGCCGCATGAACACGGCCCCCGGCGGAACGCGTGCGATCGTCGATCTGCGTCGTCAGCTCCTGGCCTATCTGCCGGACCGTCCGGATCTGGAGCCGGTCGACGCCGACCTGCACGATCTGCTTACGGGCTGGTTCAATCCCGGCTTCCTCACCCTCACCCGGATCGACTGGAACAGCCCGGCCTCCTTGCTCGAGAAGTTCCTGCGCTACGAGAAGGTCCACAAGATGCGAGCACTCGAGGACCTGAAGCGCCGGCTCGCGGCCGACCGGCGCTGCTTCGCTTTCTTCCATCCCGCCCTGCCCGACGAGCCTTTGATCTTCGTCGAGGTGGCGCTCGTGACCGGGATGGCCGACAGGATCCAGCCCTTGATCGACCCGGAAGCGCCGGTGGGCGATCCGGAAAGTGCGGATGCCGCGATCTTCTACTCGATCAACAACTGCCTCGAGGGCCTGCGCGGCGTCACGCTCGGCAACTTCCTGATCAAGCTGGTCGTGGCCGACCTCGCGCGCGAGTTCCCCGACCTCAAGACTTATGCCACGCTCTCCCCGGTGCCGGGCTTTTCGGCCTGGCTGCGCCAGGCGCTGGCCGACTCCGGCAACAAGGTGATCGCCGCTGCCGATCGCAAGCTGCTCGCCGCCCTCGATCGTCCGGGCTGGCATCGGGAGCCCGAGACCGTGGAGAAGCTCAAGGGCGTGCTTTGCCGGCTCTGCGCCCACTATCTCGTGCGGGAGAAGCGTAGTGGGCGCCCGCGCGACCCGGTGGCGCGCTTCCATCTCGGCAACGGTGCGAGGCTCGAGCGGATCAACTGGCTGGGCGACGTCTCGGCCAAGGGGCTCGAGGAATCGTTCGGGCTCCTCGTCAATTACAAGTACGACACGGGCCAGATCGAGCGGAATCACGAACTCTACACGAATACCGGCGAGGTCGTGATCTCCTCGGCCGTGAAGGGCCTGCTGCCGGCGCAGGCGGGATGATCCCCGAGGTAGTGTTTTCCGAACGGACAAAGTTCTGTGAGGGCATAGATTGAAATCGTTCCAGAAATAGATGGCCGATGCTCGTTTAGAAATAGTATAGATCGATACGGTGTTCGGAATCCTTGCCAATCGGACGTGTCGGCTCTAATCGGCGCTGCGCACCGGCCGCGATCGTGGCGCCAGAGGCGCCGATCCTGCCGTTTCGAGGCGCGGCCGGATCGAAGCAGCAGGGGATTCATCGGAATGTTCTCGAGCAAGCTTTCTCGACGCGCCGTGCTGGCCGCGTCGGTCGTGCTGACGCTGGTCGGGCCCGCAGCCGCCGAGGAGGTCGTCAACATCTACAATTCGCGTCATTACGGCACGGATCAGCAGCTCTGGGATGGATTCACCAAGGCGACCGGCATTCAGGTCAACGTCGTCGAGGGCACGCACGAGCAGCTCATCCAGCGGATGAAGAGCGAAGGGGCCAGGAGCCCGGCCGACGTGTTCATCACCGTCGATGCCGGCCGGCTCGCCGAGGCGAGCGGCCTCGGGCTGCTGCAACCGGTCAGGTCGCCCGTGCTGGAGAAGGCGATTCCGGCGCACCTGCGCGATCCCGACGGCCTGTGGTACGGGCTCGCCATGCGGGCGCGCATCCTGGCCTATGCCAAGGACCGGGTGAAGCCCGAGGAGCTGAGCACCTACGAGGCGCTCGCCGAGCCCCGGTTCAAGGGCAAGATTCTGGTACGCAGCAGCACCAGCGTCTACAATCTGAGCCTCGTCGGCTCGATCCTGGCCGCCGATGGGTCTGCGGCCACCGAGAAGTGGTGCGAGGGGCTGGTCGCCAACATGGCCCGCCCGCCCGAGGGCGGCGACACCGACCAGCTCAAGGCGGTGGCAGCCGGAGTCGGCGACATCGCGATCTCGAACAGCTACTATCTCGCCCGTCTCGCCGCCTCGGACAAGCCGGTGGACAAGGAGGTGGCCGAGAAGCTCGCCGTGTTCTTCCCGAATCAGAAGGACCGCGGCACCCACGTCAACGTTTCGGGCGCTGCGGTGCTCAAGACGGCGCCCCACAAGGACAACGCGGTGAAGCTGCTGGAGTACCTGGCCTCGCCCGAAGCCCAGCGCTACTTCGCCGACGTCAGTCTCGAGTACCCGGCGAACCCTGCGGTCGAGCCGCATCCTGTGCTTCAGGCCTGGGGACCGTTCAAGCAGGATCCGCTCAACCCGACGCTCTACGCCAAGAATGCCGCCGAGGCGGCGATGATCACCGACCGCTGCGGCTGGCGGTGACGGCGCGATCCGGCCGACCGATCACACTGCGGCGACCTCGCCGAATGGCCCGGCGAGGTCGCATGACGTCGCTGCGATCGAGGGGATGCCAGGATCATCGGACGGGCGGGATTTCGATGCTCTCGCCGAGCTCACCCGTAGCGTCACGGCCGGCTGCTCCGTCCTCCTGCGGCACGAGCGCATACGGACCATCCCGAGAGATCGTCGCGGAACCTGAACTTCCTCGGCTTCTATCGGATTTCGGACTGGTCGGCCCGAGCGGGCTGCGGGCAACGGCGCAGCCGCGGCCGGTCGAGTCAGGCGGCGCGGCCCGCCCGCGGCGGTGCTGGTGACGGGCGATCGGGCAGCGGCCATGTCCCTTCCCACCTGCGTTCCGTTCATCCGATCGCGCTGCGCGAGGATCTCGCTCGACCTGCCGACCGCCCTTTCCAGCCGAGCATCGGACATTGTCGGCCGGCCCGTCGGCCCGCGGCCGATACGCCCGCGAAGCGGCCGGCGCCGAGGCGGCGGAGAGTGAGCTGCTGCTCGCCTCGGAGCGGGATCTCGAGCAGGCGATGGAGCATCTCGGCCCGCTTGCGGGCCGTTCCGGACCGGGAAATGGTCGAGTGATGCCTACCGGCAGGCGCAGACGCGCGCATCTCCTTCGCAAGGACACCTCTCGACCGGTCCCCGAGCCCGCTGCCCGCATTCACCCGATGGGCCCCGGAGTGATGCCTTGCCGGGTCCGGCGGTTTGTGTCTTTATCCCGGCCGTCCTCGTCTGACCCCGGAGCTTGTCTCATGCGCCGTTTCGCGCTCGCCACCACGGCCCTGGCCGTGCTCGTCCTCGCCGGGTCCGCCCGGGCCGAGACGACCGACCCCGTGCTCGCCGTGGTCAACGGCGCCCAGATCCGCAAGAGCGATCTCGAGGCCGCCTACCAGCAGCTGCCGGAGCAGTATCGGCAGATGCCGCTCGAGCAGATCTACGAGCCGCTCCTCGACCGTGTGATCGACGGCCGGCTGTTGCTCGCCGAGGCCGAGAAAGAGAATCTGGCCAAGGATCCCAAGGTCCAGGAGGACATCCAGCGGGCGCGGGACAACGTGCTGCGCGACTCGCTCGTCCAGCGGGTGATCGACCAGGGTACCACCAAGGAGAAGGTCCAGGCGGCCTACGAGGCCATGAAGAGCCAGCCCGGCTTCGCCTACGAGGAGGTGCATGCCGAGCACATTCTCGTCGGCAACGAGGCCGACGCTCGAGACGTGCTGAAGCAGCTGGCGAACGGTGCCGACTTTGCGACCGTGGCCAAGGAGAAGTCGACCGATCCCTCCGCCAAGAGCAACGGCGGCGATCTCGGCTATTTCCGCCGCGAGGCCATGGTGCCGGAGTTCGCGGACGCGGCCTTCTCCATTCCGCCCGGGACGGTCGGCAAGGACCCGGTCAAGACCCAGTTCGGCTGGCACGTGATCAAGGTCGACGACCGGCGGCAGACCGTGCCGACCCTCGAGGAGAAAGAGCCGGAGATCAGGGAGCAGCTCGCGCGCCAGCTCGTGGACGAGCTGCTCGCCAACGTCCGCAAGGGGGCGAAGATCGAGCGCTTCAATCTCGACGGCACGCCCAAGGCCGAGTGAGCAGCGGTGAGCGGAGACCCGTCCGGCCATGGCCAAGATCACCCACCGCTCGCCGCTGGCGCCCGAGCGTTTTCCCAGGGTCCCGGCCGTAGCCGGGGTCCGCTTCGCCACGCTCGAGGCCGGCATCCGCTATCGTGGCCGCCACGACCTCACGCTGATCGAGCTTGCCCCCGGAACCACGGTCGCGGGCGTGTTCACGCGCTCGACCACGGCGGGCCATCCAGTACTCTGGTGCCGTAGGATCCTGCCGCACGGTCGGGCACGGGCGGTCATCGTGAACGCCGGCAACGCCAACGTCTTCCGCGGGTCCGAGGGCGACGCGGCGGTCCGGGCCGAGGCGGAGGCCGTGGGCCAGGCACTCGGGTGCGCACCGGAGGAGGTGTTCGTCGCCTCCACCGGCGTCATCGGCGAGCGGCTCCCGGTCGAGAAGATCACGAGCCGGGTAGGTGATCTCGTGGCGGGTCTGGATGCGGGCGGGATCGAGGCTGCGGCTTGGGCGATCATGACCACCGACACCTTCCCCAAAGGGGCCTTCGCCACTGCCGCCATCGGCGGGGTGCCGGTTACGGTCGCCGGCATCGCCAAGGGCTCCGGCATGATCGCCCCTGACATGGCGACCATGCTGGCCTTCGTCGTGACCGACGCGACCGTTCCCGCTCCGGTGCTGCAGCATCTCTTGAGCGTCGGTGCGGACGCATCGTTCAACGCCATCACCGTCGACAGCGACACGTCCACTTCCGACACGCTCCTCTTGTTCGCGACCGGCAGGGCCCGGAACCCGGAGCCGGCAGGCGCCGACGATCCGCTGCTCGAGGGCTTCCGCACGGCGCTGCAGACGGTGCTGACCGATCTCGCGCACCAGGTGGTCAAGGACGGCGAGGGCGCGCAGAAGTTCATCGCCGTGACGGTCCGGGGTGCCGAGAGCGATGCGTCGGCGCGCCGGATCGGCCTCACGATCGCCAACTCGCCTCTCGTCAAGACCGCGATCGCGGGCAGCGATGCCAACTGGGGCCGCGTCATCATGGCGGTCGGCAAATCGGGCGAGCCCGTGGCGATGGATCGGCTGGGCGTCGCCTTCGGTGGCCATGTGGTGGCGCGAGCCGGTGCGGCCGTACCCGACCTCGACGAGGCGCCGGTTGCCCGCCATCTCGCCGGCCGGGAGATCGCGATCGAGGTCGTCGTCGGCGAGGGTCGGGGTGCTGCCACCGTCTGGACCTGCGATCTCACCCACGGCTACATCGACATCAATGCCGACTACCGCTCTTGAGGCCGGGGCGGAGGAGCGGCGGCTCGTCCTGGTCGCGGCCTGTGCCCTCGTCGATGCCGACGGACGCGTCCTCGTGGCGCAGCGGCCGGAAGGCAGGCCGCTCGCGGGCTTGTGGGAGTTCCCCGGCGGCAAGCTCCTGCCGGGCGAGACGCCCGAGCGCTGTCTGATCCGCGAGCTCGAGGAGGAACTCGGGGTCGATACCGAGGCGAGCTGCCTTGCTCCTCTCACCTTCGCCTCGCACGGCTACGAGAGCTTCCATCTGCTGATGCCGCTCTATGTCTGCCGGGTTTGGCGCGGCGAGCCGATCCCGCGCGAGGGTCAGGCCCTGCGCTGGGTGCGGCCGCGGGCCTTGCGCGATCTGCCCATGCCGCCGGCGGACCTGCCGTTGATCCCGGTCCTCGAAGAGCTGCTCTAGAGGTTCCGGTCCGTTGGCCATCATTCTCGGCGTGGCGCTGCCGTTCTTCGCCGTGCTGCTCTGCGGCATGCTCGCGGCCCGGCTGCGCCTCCTCGACGAGCCCGGCCTTTTCGGCCTCAACGCCTTCGTGTTCTGGTTCGCGCTGCCGGCGCTCCTGTTCCAGAAGGTCGCCGCCACCCCGTTCGAGCGGCTGACCGATGGGACGCTCTATGTCGGCTACGAGGGTAGTTGCCTTCTCGCCTATCTGCTCGTGCTCGTCCTTTTCCGTCGGCTCGGTCGGCGCAGCCTGCCCGAGGCGGCGATATGCGCCTTCGCCGCGGCCTGGGGCAATGTCGGCTACATGGGCGTGCCGCTCCTGATCGCCGCCTATGGCGAAGGGCGCGCCCTGCCCAGCGTGCTCGCGGTCGTCCTCGACACGAGCATCCTTCAGACCCTCACCATCCTGCTCATCGAGCACGGCGGCGGGACCGGCAAGGGTGGTGTGCGCGCCGTCGCCCGTGCGGTCGTGTGCAATCCCCTGATTCTCGCCGTCCTCGCCGGCGGGGTGCTGGCCTGGCTGCGGCTGCCGCTGCCGGCCCCGGTCGCAGGCTTCCTGGGTCTGCTCGGGCCTGCTGCCGGTCCGGGGGCTCTGTTCGCGCTGGGCGCCACCTTGCGCGGTGGCGCTCTCACCCGTGGCATCGGCCTGATCGGCGCCGTCACCGCTGCCAAACTCTTGCTGCTGCCGGCGATCGCCTGGCTGCTGCTGCGCGCGGTCCCGGTGCCGTCCGATCTCGCGGCCCCGCTCCTGGTCTCGACCGCGCTCCCCACGGCCGCCAGCGTGTTCGTGATCGCCCAGCGCTACCAGGTGCTGGAGCGGCAGGTGGCGGCGATCGTCTTCGCGAGCCATCTCTTGGGCATCCTCACCCTCACCGGCGTCCTGGTCCTGCTCGGAACGTAGCGGCTCCGGCTCACAGCTCGCCGATCGCCTCGTACCACCGTGCAGTTCGCGCCGCTCCCTCGCGGAAGCCCACCCGAGGCTCGAACCCCAGCACACGCTGCGCCTTGCTGCCGTCGAAGTTGAAGCTCTTGAGGAAGAAATCCATCCTGCGCCGATGGAGCGGCGGCTGGATCCCGAGCGGGCGCAAGCTCGTCTCGAGCACGAGCGCCGCCACCATGAACGGCCAGGCCGGGAGGCGGACCTTGGGCATCGCCCTGCCGACCGCGGCGGCGATCGCCGCCACCATCTCGTCCGTGGTCACGATGTCGCGGCCCGGCAGCACGAACACCTCGCCCGGTGCGCGAGGATGCTCCGCCGCCAGGAGCAGGCCTTGCGCCAGATCGTCGACGAAGATCGGATGATGCAGGTTCCTGCCGTCGCCCACGTTGAGGAAGGTGCCCTTGCGGATCGCCCGGAACAGCTTCAGGAGACGCCGGTCACCGGGTCCGTAGGTCTCGGAGATGCGGACGGCCACGACCGGCAGCTCGCCCTTGCGCGACAGAACCAGCTCCTCGGCCTTCAGCTTGGTCCGGCCGTAGATGTTGTCGGGAGCCGGCGGGGTCGTCTCGTCGAGCCGGCCCTGGCGTCTGCCGTAGACCCCGATCGTGCTGCCGTAGACGAACCGACCCACGCCCGCCTGCCGGCTCGCTTCGAGCAGCGCCGCCGTGCCGTCCACGTTGACCGAGAAGAAATAGTCGTCCGGGACGTTCATCTCGTGCTGTGCTGCGGCGAGGTGAATCACCGCATCGACACCTCGGAGCGGCCCGTCCGGCTCGGCAAGCGCCTCGAGCCCCGTCAGCAGCACCTCGATTCCGGCCGAGCGGAGCTCGTCGTGGTTCGCGGTCTCGGCCGGCGTGTTGCGCATGCCGGTAACGCGGACCTCGTGACCCAGCGCCTTTGCCCATAGCGCGGTGCGCGAGCCGATGAACCCGGTTCCACCCGTGATCAGCAGCCGCATGGCGGCCTCGCACCGCGAGCGAGCGCCGTCGTGCCACCGCGGTCCGGCGGCGCTGCCCGTCGTTCTGTGCCAAGCGGGCGACGGGTTTCGCACTCCCGGACATGGCTGCATGCTGCGCCGGCGCCAGCCGTAGGGAATGCTGCGCCGTCGCTCGGACGCGATCTGCGGATCGCCATCGTGTCTCTCGCCGTTGTCTGCTCCGATCCGGTGATAGCTTCATCATCTTTCAATTTTCTTTCCGCCATGATGGGGCGACCGAAGCTGCTCGAGGCACGATGCGAACCATCGCCAAAGACGAGACGATCCGCGCCCGCATGGCGCGTGCGCGCACGTCGCCACTCAGGACCTATCAGGAGCTGACGGTGGGCGAGGTCGGTCTGCTGCGGCTCTTGAGCTACGAGCTGCGCACCGGCCTGCTCGGACCGTTGCCCGGCGGGCTCGGCTTCCTCCTGCGCAAGCGCTTCTACCCCGCCCTGTTCGCCGCCTCGGGCTCGGGGCTCGTGATCGGGCGGAACGTCGTCCTGCGTCATCCGGCGCGGATGATGCTCGGCAACGACGTGACCATCGACGACAATTGCGTGCTCGACGCGCGCGGCGCGCCTCATGGTAGGTTCGAGCTGGGTAGCGGGGTGCTCGTCAACCGCAACTCGATCATCCAGGCCAAGGGCGGAGCGCTCACTATCGGCGAGCGGACGTCGATCGGCGCCAATTCGGTCGTCGTCTCGGTCAGCGGGGTGGAGATCGGTCGCGCCGTGCTGATCGCGGGTGGCTGCTACATCAGCGCCGGCAGCTATCCGGTCGGCGACCTGTCGCGTCCCATCATGGACAACGACGTGGTCAGCAAAGGGCCGATCCGGATCGGCGACGGCGTGTGGATCGGCACAGCGGCGGTGATCCTGGACGGGGTAACGATCGGGCGCGATGCGGTGATCGGGGCAGGTGCCGTGGTCACCAGGGATGTGCCGGAGCGGGTGATCGTGGCAGGCGTGCCGGCACGTTCGGTCGGAACGCGTGGCTGACGTCCGGGCGTGTGAGCCAAGCGGAGCGGAACGGGTCATGTGCGGGATCGCGGGGATCGTCGGAGGCCGCCAGGCCGAGCGGGCCGTAATGGCGCGGATGCTGGACGCGTTGCGCCATCGCGGTCCGGACGACGAGGCGATCCATGTCGGTCGCGGCGCTACGCTCGGGCATCGCCGGCTGTCGATCATCGATCTCGAAGGCGGCCGGCAGCCGATCGGCAACGAGGACGGCACCCGCTGGATCGTCTGCAACGGCGAGATCTACAATTACCGGCCGCTCATGGCCGAGCTCGAGGCGAAAGGCCATCGCTTCTCGACGCGCTCCGACACCGAGGTGGTGCTCCATCTCTACGAGGAGATGGGTGAAACCTGCGTCGAGCGCCTGCGCGGCATGTATGCCTTCGCGATCTGGGACGAGGTCGAAGGCAAGCTGTTCGCCGCCCGCGATCATCTCGGCCAGAAACCGCTGTTCTACCGCCTGAACGGCGGCGAGCTCGCCTTCGCCTCGGAGATCAAGGCGCTCCTGACGCTGCTGCCGGGTGCGCCCGAGCCGGATCTGCGCGCCTTGCGGCAATATCTGGCGCTCCGGATCATCGCGCCGCCGCTCACCATGTTCGAGGGTATCGCCAAGCTGCCGCCGGCACACTGTCTGAGCTACAGTCCGGCCCGCGGCTTGCGGATCTGGCGCTATTGGGACCTCGCCTACGAGCCGAAGCTGCGCGGCAACGAGGAGGAGCTCCTGGCCGCTCTCGAGCAGGAGCTGATCGAATCGGTGCGGCTGCATCTGGTCAGCGACGTGCCGGTCGGAGCGTTCCTGAGCGGCGGGCTCGACTCGACGCTCGTGCTGGCTCTCGCCCGGACCCGTGCCGCATCCGGCCGGATGCCGACCTTCACGATCGGGCTACCTTATGGTGCCTTCGACGAGGCGCCCTACGCCCGGCTCGTCGCCGAGCGTTACGGCACCGAGCACCACGAGCAGGTGATGATACCTTCGCTCGTCCAGCACCTGCCGGACCTGATCGATTGCCTCGACGAGCCCTCCGATCCTCTGTCGGTGTGCTCCTACCTGATCAGCCGGATGGCGAGCCGCCACGTCAAGGTGGTGATCGGTGGGGACGGCGGGGACGAGCTGTTCGGTGGCTATGACCGATACTACGGCAATCTGTATGCCGGCTACTACGCGGTGCTGCCGTCGGCCCTGCGACGCCGGGTCGTGGGGCCTCTCCTGCGGCTCGTGCCCGACGGTGCCTGGTACAAGAGCAGGGTTCACCAGGTGAAGTGGCTGCATCAGGCTTCGTTCCTGAGCGGGGGCGAGCGCTATGCCCGAACGCTGGGCTACTTCTACTTCACGCCGGAGCTGATGCAGCGGATCGCCGGTCCGGCACTCGTGACGGATGCCGCGGGCTTCGATCCTTATGCCGCGATCGCCGATGCCTATGCGCAAGCACCTGCGGAGCATCCGGTCGACAGGATGCTCTATGCCGACAGCCGCATCCGTCTTCCTGACCATCCGGTGATGATTCTCGATCGGACCTCGATGGCGCACGGACTCGAGGCGCGGGCTCCGTTCATGGACCACGAGGTGGCTGCGTTCGCGGCCCGGCTCCCGACCGAGCTGAAGGTGCGCTGGCGCACACTGCGATATGCCCAGCAGCGCCTGTGCCAGCACTATCTGCCGAGCGAGATCCTGGCCCGCAAAAAGCAGGGTTTCTCCTCGGCGCTGCCTTACCTCCTCGCCGAGGAGTACAGGCTCCTAGAGCGTGCGCTCCTATACGACTCGCTGCTCGTCCGCGACGGCATCCTTGCTGGTAGCGGTATTCAGGAGCTGCTGATACAGCAGGCGATCGGGCGGGCCGATCACGGCAACCGACTCTGGCTCCTGCTGAATGCGGAAGCCTGGTACAGGATGAAGATCCTCGGCCAGTCACGCGAGGAGCTCGCCGCCGCCATCGCGCGTCACAAGGCCGCGCCGTCACCTCGAGCGGCATGAATGGCGAGTCCCGTTATGCCGACCGGCAGCACGAGCACCCGAGGCATCCCCACCTTCGAGCCCGGTACGGACGGTCCGGTCCGGAAGCGCCGTAGGCCGAACTGGCTGGGCTGGACGCTCGCCATCGTGGTTCTCGTCGGCTGCACTTTTTTCCTCGATCTTGAGGAACTGCTCTCGGGCTTGCGCCGGCTCGGCCCGGGAGAGATCGCGCTCCTGGTGCTGATCTCGACCGCGGACCGGGTGCTCATGGGCATCAAATGGTGGCACCTGCTCGGGATCGCCGGCGTAAAGCTGCCGCTTCTGCAGGTGGTCCGTATCTTCTACCAAGGCAGCTTCGCTGGCGTGTTCCTGCCGAGCCATGTCGGCGGCGATGTGCTGCGTGCCTATTGGGCGAGTGAAGCGAGCGGCGCGCCGCACCACGTTCTGGCGTCACTGATCGTGGAGCGGTTGCTCGGGATGGTCTGCGCGATCAACGTCGCCGTCGCGGGCGGAATGGTGTACGCAGCGATGCTGATGCCGGAGCGGCCGTGGCTCTGGATCGCAGGAGGCGCTCTCATGCTGGTCGGGATCAGCACGGCATTCGCGCTCGCCATGAGCAGCCGTGTGCACGCCTTCGTGCTGAGGCATCTTGCGCGCCATCGTCGGTTCAAGCTGGCCGAGACGCTGCACAGGTTCTATGAGGCTTACGCGTCGTTCGGTGCGGATAAGCAGGGTCTCGCTGCCAATGCGCTCCTGACGCTGCTCGAGCAGATGCTGCAGATGATGCTGATCTACGGCATCGCGCTGGCGCTCGGCATAACGGCGCAGCCGGTCGCCTTTCTCGCTGCGACCGCGCTTTACATGTTCGTCATCCGGATACCGGTGGCACCGGACGGCTGGGGGATCGGAGAGTTGACCGCGATCGGCATCTATGCGCTCATAGACACGAGCACCACGGACGCGTTTTCGATCAGCATCATCGGCCATATCATTCCCATGTTGGCCTTGGCGCCAGGCTTTCTGTTCCTGTTGCGAGGTTCGCCGGAGCCTCCCGCCGCCGAGGCGCGCCGGTTCTGACATGCCGCTTCCTTCCCTCCCGGTCATCGAGCCCGCCATCATGCGCTGCGATCTCTCGATCATCGTGCCGCTATACAATGAGGAGGAAAACGTTCATCTCCTGCACGCGGCGATCTGTGCGGCAGTGCAGTCCTTGGGACTGCATACGGAGATCGTGTTCGTGGACGACGGCAGTCGGGACCGCACCTTCGAGCGCTGCCTGGCGCTGCCGAGAACCGATCCCACCCTGCGGGTGATCAAGTTCCGGCGCAATGCCGGGCAGACGGCGGCCATGGTGGCCGGAATCGACCACGCGCGGGGCGATATCCTGATCACGATGGACGGCGATCTGCAGAACGATCCTCGGGATATTCCGCTCTTTTTAGAGAAGATCCGCGAGGGCTACGATCTCGTCGTCGGCTGGCGCCACGACCGGCAGGACCATTGGTCGCGAGTCCTGCCCTCGAAAGTAGCCAACTGGCTGATCGGGAAGGTCACGGGCGTGCCGATCAAGGATAATGGCTGCTCGCTCAAAGCCTATCGTGCCGAGCTCATCAAGAATATCCCGCTCTACAACGAGATGCACCGCTTCATTCCGGCGATGGCCTCGCTGGCAGCCCCTAGAATCGCCCAGATCAAGGTCCGTCATCATCCGCGTCGTTTCGGCAAGTCGAAATACGGGTTCTCGCGGATCTACAAGGTGTTCGTGGACCTGCTCACGATCCGTACGATCCTGTCCTTCAGCCGTCGCCCCGGAACCTGGCTCGGCATCGTCGCTGGTCTCGCCGGGGGCGGCTCGACCATCTGTCTTCTCCTGAGCCTGTGGCTGCTGGCCATGGAGCCGCTCAGGCATTCGGTGGTGTTCACGAGCATCAGCGTACTCCTCGGGTCATTGTCGATTTTTGCTCTGTTCCTGGCGCTCCTGAGCCAGCTCATCTACGGCACGGCCGTGAAGCGCTTCCGCCCTTTCCTCTTGATGTCGGTCAGGGCGCCAGAGACGTCCACCCGGCCCAGCCTCGGATAAGGCAAGATGATGCGTATCGAGCTGATTTCCGTCGTCGTCCCGGTTACCCAGGACAACGGCGACGTTGTCTCGGCCTATCACAGCTACCGTCGGGTGCTGGGCCGGTACGGCAAGCCGGTCGAGTTCATCTACGTGCTGGACGGGCCGATGCCACAGGCGGCGCAAGCCCTGCGCGCGCTGAAAAACGGCGGCGAGCCGGTCGAGATCCTGTCTTTCGCCACCCCGTTCGGGGAGTCGGCAGCGCTCACCGTAGGATTCCGTCACGCCGCCGGCGACGTGGTCTTCACCCTCACACCTCGTATCGAGGTGGCACCGGACGCGCTGCCGGCGCTGCTCGATGCGCTCGCGACCGCCGATCTCGTCGTCGGTCGCCGTGTGGCCACGAACCGTGGCCAGCCACAGAAGCCACGCAAGTTCGAGCGGACCATCAACGTTCTGTTCGGCACCTCGCTCCAGGACATCCGCTCGCGCGTGCGCGTCATGCGTGCGGAAGTAGCAAAAGAGCTGACCGTCTACGGCAATCAGTACCAATTCCTGCCGCTTTTAGCGCTGGCACAAGGCTTCGCCGTGACCGAGGTCGATCTGCCATCGACCCGCATGCCGCCACGGCTGCAGCGCTTCCTTCCCGTCGACGTGAGCCTCCTGCTCGATGTCGTGACGGTCTACTTCCTTTTGCGTTTCCTCAAAAAGCCGTTCCGTTTTTTCGGCGGATTCGGGTTCGCCGTGCTGGCGCTGGGCGCTGTGTTTACGACCTATCTCGTCCTGGCCCGGCTCGTGTTCGGCATTCCGTTGGTCGACCGCCCGGCTCTCGTGCTCAGCACCCTCATGGTGGTCCTGGGCATCCAGATCATTTCCGTCGGCCTCATCGGCGAGATCGTCGCCTTCACCTATGCCAAGGACATCCGTGACTATCGCGTGGATCGGATCGTCGAGCCGACGACCGTCGAACTGGCCGAGGAGAAAGGTGACACGGCCGTGCAGTCGACCTTGACCAAGGCCTGAGTGGCTGTCTTTGGCAGATGCGATACGGACGTGGCGCACGATCTTGCACCGTACGGGTCGATCATGCTCCACCGAGCCGGTATCGGGACCGTGCTGGGAGCCGGCACCACGGTTTGCGCCTTGGTAGCCCCATCCGACACCGATTCCGGTCGATATGTGCGGGGGATGGCTCGTCGAGGTAAGCTCGCGAGATGTCAGCCGCGGCCTTGGTTGCTCACCTGAGCACGGCGATCGATGGGTCAGCGTCATCGGGCGGCCCGGCAGCCGGGCGAGCGGTCACACCTGCAGATCGTCCGGTTCTCGAGCCAGGGTCGAAGCGAGTGCGAGGTGGCGCTGGTCAGCGGCTACGGGCAGCGCTGGATCGCCGAGATCGTGCGCCGCTACCATGCCGTCAGCCCTGTCGAGCTGGGTGATCGGCGGAACCGGAACGCCGGCGCCAGGTCGCTCCTCGATGAGGAGGCAAGGCGGCGTTGGTCTGCGCGATGGTGACCTGCCCCCGAGATTTCGGACCACGGATGACGTGAGAGAATGGCTCCCGTCAGGAGAGGGGGCCTGCGCCAGTCGAGGTTCACGGAAGAGCAGACGGTCGGGATCATCCGGGGGGTGGATCGCGACGGGGTTGCGTCGGTTGCGAAGCGGCACAAGCTCAGCGAGCAGACGCTGTGCACGTGGAAGAAGCGGTTCGGGGTGTTCCAGCCGGACGCCGTGCGGCGGCTGAAGCAGCTCGCGCAGGAGAACGCGCGGCGGAAGAAGCTGATGGCGGAGCGCGATCTCGAGAGCGAGGTGATGCAGGAGATCGCAAAATGGTGAGCGTGCCGGCCCGCCGGGATCAGGTGATGTACGCGACGCGCCGGGGCGTGTCGCCGCGGCGGGCTTGCACGCCGATGAGGGTGGCGCGCTCGGCGCTGGGCTATCGCTCGCGTCTGGCGGTGAAGGACGCGCCGGTTCTGGCGCGGATGGCGGCGTTGTCGGCGCAGTATCCGCGCTACGGCTATCGGCGGATCCGCATCTGCCTTGCGCGCGACGGCCAGGCGAGGAGCGCGGGTCGCGCGCATCGGCTGTGCCGGCCTGCAGCTTCCGCGCCGGCGACCACGCAAGCGCGTGGCGAGCGGCCGGCCGCGTGCTCCCGCGGCTGGTCAGCGAGCGCGGCGCGCCGGCCTATCTGCGCTGCGACCACGGTCCGGCGTGCGTCGCGCGCGCGGTGCTGGAGTGGATCGTCGAGCAGGGCATCGGCACGGCGTTCATCGATCCGGGTAAGCCGTGGCAGGACGGCGTCAACGGGAGCTTCAACGGCAAGTTCCGCGACGAGTGCCTCAGCCTCGAATGGTTCCGCTCGCGCCGAGGCGAAGGTGGTCATCGAGGCCTGGCGTCGGCACTACAACACCGTGCGGCCCCATCCGAGCCTCGGCTATTTGACGCCAGCGGCCTTCGCCGCGAAGCTCGCACAACAGACCGCAGTGCCCGCTGCACCACCGTCCCGCAAGGGACAGCCGAAGCCAGCAGCAGAGGTGCCAGTCTCAGGCTGACCGTGGTCCGAAGAAGCAGGGCAGGTCAATGGAGGCGAGAATGGCCTCTTCCGGGTCGCCCGTGCCGGTGACGGCGCCACGCTCGAGGCGGCGACGGCTCGGAAGAGCGAACCAGCCCTCGACCAGGTTGAGCCAGGACGCCGAAGTCGGGGTGAAGTGCAGGTGGAAGTGCGGCCGTTTGACCAGCCAGTCATGGATGAGCTGCGTTTTGTGGGTTTTAAGGTTGTCGAGCACGAGATGCACCTCCAGGAGAGCGCGGTCCGGTGGGGCCGGATAGAGGCCGACGATGTCGCGCACCTTGTCGGCGAAAGCGGAATCGGATGACTGCTCGAAGCTCTCCGACCGCTGCGGCTGCGGGCCGAAAGCGCGCCAGATGCGACTCACGGCGGTCCGGCGCATGCCGGCGCGGCGCGCCATGGCGCGCGTGCTCCGATACATGGCGTTCCGCGGCACCTCTTCGAGCGTCGGCGCGACGAGGCGCTCGATCGCTGCGTCGTCGATGGTGCGGGGCGCCCCGGAGCGTGGTGCGCCCATCAGCCCCTCGAGGCGGTGCGCGGCAAAGCGTCGGCGTCAGGTCGCCCCGGTCGGGCGGCCGACGCCCAGGGCCCTGGCCACGCCGAGATTGGTTGCCGCCGGCTCGGCGCGTAGCGTCGGCCGTCATCTCTGTAACGCGCACGATCTTGCGCCGTCCACATCTTGCCCCTCCGTCGTTCGTCACGACGGAAATAGGGTCGTCCCGGTAAAACAGGCTCTCAGACCACTAGGGTCTTCGGACAGACAGCAGGTCGAGTAGCGGCGTGGCGATTCCGCGGCATCTTGGGAGGTTACCACACCGATCCAAGAGTGCCGCGGATGCCCAGACATCGTCTGCGCGATGCCGTATGGGTGTCGCTTCATGCCGAGATAGCTGCGATCCCCGGCATCTGGAAGCGCGGCACCGAACGGTTGCGCCGGTTCGTCGAAGCCGTGGCCTACGTGCTGCGCACCGGCGTGGCCTGGGCCGACCTGCCGGAGCGGTTCGGCAAGCCCAACTCGGTCTACCGCCGCTAGCGCAGGTGGGCCGTGGCCGGGATCTGGGACGAGCCGTTCACCAAGGGCGTGCCCGAGGACGCGCTCGAGACGGTGATGATCGACGCGACGATCACCAAGGCGCAGCGCTTCGCCAGCGGGACGCGCGGGGGCGGCGCGGAGGATCTCGGCCGCTCGCGCGGCGGGCTCACCACCGAGATCCACGCCCTGATCGACGAGCGAGGCCGGCCCTTGTGGCACCTGCTGACACCGGGCCAGGCTGCCGGCTGCCCACGGGCCGCGGCGCTGCCCGACGGCAGCACGCTCCAGCGGCTGATCGCCGATCGCGGCTACGACACCGCCGCCATCTGGTTGGGCAGCGCCGCTGCCCAACGGTGTGCCGAGCACGGGATCGAGGCGGTGACCCCGTCGAAACCGAACCGCAAGCTGCCGATCCCGCACGATCGCGAGCGGTATCGAACCAGGCATCGGATCGAGAACCTCTTCTGCCGAGTGAAGGACTGGATCCGGATCACCTTGCGCAAGGACGAGACCTCGCGCAGCTACGCCGGGTTCGTCAGTCTCGCCTTCGCTCTGATCAACATCCAACTCTGTCATCAGACCCTGGAGGGTGATCCGCTACTTCAGTCGCGAACCGATCATCCGGATCTGGTATGATCCCTTCCACGAGAGAGGGAACTGCCGATACCGGGTGCCTCGATCGGGCAGACGCCGGACTTCTGGTTGGCCGAGCCGCGCGTGGTCAAGGCGCAGATTCAGTCCCTATGCCAGCATGGCGGCCTCCACCGCGACATTCCTCGACAGGCTGCTCGGGCCGGAGCGGCGTAAGACCGGCTGAATGCGCGCCGAGGCGACGGGTGATCCCGGGCCGTGGCGACAGCGGGCCGTGCTCGGCCGCAGCCGCTGGAAAGCCGACGCGCTCTACGATCTGGTGCGCGACTATGCGCTCGAGACCCTGGCGACATCGGATGCGGTGCTGGTGGGGTTGCGCGCGTCAAGTTCCGCAAATTGGGGCCAGGGCGAACGGGCTCGAGCTCGGCAGCGGATGAGATGGCCGAGGTGATCGGGGCTCCGGCCGGCGAGCTTCCTTCGGGCCGGTGATGGGCTCGGTCCGGCGCAGAAAAGCGAGCTGCTGCCCGCCCCAGAGCGCGATCTCGATCAGTCGACCGGAACCAAGGGCCAGAGAAGTCTGCTGCCGCCATTCATCCGATCGCCCTGCCACGAGCTCCTTCGCCCCGCGACACGGGCTCGATACGCGGGTGGAGCTGCCCGAACCCGGGTCAGCCGACCACGACCAGAAGCTCGGTGCCGCCGCGCAGGATGCTCAGCGTGACCTGCTCGCCCCCGCCGGGCAGCTCGGCGTTGCGCAGCTCGGAGAGCGAGCGGATGGGCTGCTGGTCGATGCCGAGAATGATGTCGCCACGGCGCAGCCCGGCCCGTGCGGCCGGGCAGCCGCGGGCGATGCCGGTCACGAGCACGCCGCCGATCCGGTTGAAGGCCGGGTGACCGGGCGGGATGTCGCTCAGCTCCACGCCGGCGAGTTGGTATGGGGGCTGGCCCGCATCGGCCCGGCGATCGCGCGCGGCGGTGATCTTGACGTCGAGCCGGCTGCGCCGGCCGTCGCGGAGGACCTCGAGCGCCACGGTCTGGCCGACCTCGGCGAGCCCGATCCGGTTGCGCAGATCGGCCGAGCTCTTCACCGGGACACCGTCGACGGAGAGGACGACGTCGCCCGGCCTGAGGCCGGCACGGTCGGCGGGGGAGCCGCGCTCGACCTGCGCGATCAGAGCGCCCTGCTGCGCGTCGAGGCCCATGGCCTCCGCGAGCGGCGGGGTGACGTCTTGGATCACCACGCCGATCCGGCCGCGGCGCACATGGCCGAAGCGCAGGAGCTGGTCCATGACCGCGCGCGCCATGTTGGACGGCACGGCGAAGCCGATCCCGACATTGCCGCCGCCAGGGGCGAGGATCGCCGTGTTGATGCCGATGAGCTCGCCCTTGGAGTTGATGAGCGCCCCACCCGAGTTGCCGGGATTGATCGGCGCGTCGGTCTGGATGAAGTCCTCGTATTTGTCATTGGTGATGCCGCCGCGCCCGAGCGCGCTGATGATGCCCGAGGTGACCGTCTGGCCGAGCCCGAACGGGTTGCCGATCGCGACCACGAGATCGCCGACCTTGAGCCGGTCGCTGTCGCCGAACGGCAGCTCGCTCAGGTTGCGGGCCGGGATGCGCAGGAGCGCTATGTCGGTGGCAGGGTCGCTGCCGACGAGCTGTGCGTCGAACTCGCGCTGGTCCTTCAGCGTAACCGTGATCCGGTCGGCGTTCTGTACGACATGATGGTTGGTCAGGACGTAGCCGTGTGGCGCATCGACGATGACGCCCGAGCCGGCGCTGATCGCCTCGCGCTCGCGGGGCTGTTCGGGCAGGTCGAAGAAGCGCCGGAAGAACGGATCGGCGAACAGCGGGTTTTCCGCCATCGGCACCCGACTCACGACCGACACGTTCACGACCGCGGGCGTGGTCCGCTCGAGCAGCGGTGCCATCGTCATGACGCCGCGCTCGGGATCGAGCATGGGATACTGCCCCCATGCCTCCTGCTCCGGAGCCATGCCGGCCAGGGTCAGGCCGACGAGGAGGAGCGTGCGTGCACACCAACGAGCTGACATGTCGACGTTTCCGTATCCCACCCCGAGCGCCGGCTTCGTTGCGCGGCCGGCCGAGCGCCGCATGCACTGTGACGTGGCTGCCGCGAGACCGCAACAAGCTACGAGCCGAGCACGAAAAAATCACGCGAGCGGCGATCCGCTGGCCGTGACGCCGCCGGTCACCGATCGCACGCCAGGCAGAGGATAGCGCACCGGATAGCACGGGTTCGGCAGAACGTGCTGGACCGCCACGCGGCGAACGGTGTCGAGCAGGATCGGGGCACGCAGATTGACGAACGCACGACGCTCGCCCGCCACGTCCTGCAGGCTCACGACGAGGAGCACCGTGCTGTCGGCCGGCGTACAGCCGAGGGCGGCTTCGCAGGCGGCGGCCACGTCGTCCTCGGCCAGAAGCCCGGCCCCGTGCGGGAGGACGACGAAGCGGATCCCCGGATCGTCGAGCGCCGCCAGGAGCAGGGAGGCGGCGGTCCCCGCGAGCGGCGCCAGCCGGAAACGTATCAGGTGCGGGAAGCCCGGCAGGCCTTGCGGGAACCGGATCGGGCACTCCGACGAAACAGGCTGCTCCGGTCTCGGGCACGAGGCAGCACGGAGGGCCGGCCTCTCCCTGCTATCGTGGGCGATCGCGATCATGGCGTGGTCCTGGCCCTCCGCTGGTCGGCTTCGTGCAGGCTGCCGTCGAGCCTGCAGCAGCTTCCGAGCGCATCGGGGCGTGCCTCGCGGATCCTGACCGGACACTCGACCCGTTCGTTCAGTCCACGGCCTGCGGGTCTGGATGGCCGGCTCGGGGGCATGGCACCCGGCAATCCTCTTCCGATGCGCTGGAAATCCACTCTAGCCGTTTGCACTTGCCTAGGGGTCGATGCGCCGGCGCGTCCCGTTCCGCTCACCGCAGGTAATCCGCGAGCGACAGGGCGGCGAGACGGCCGGTCACGGCATAGGCCGCCTCGAGGGTGGCCTGGTCCTGAGCCAGACGGGTCATGACCGTCGGCACGTCGGTATCCTCGATGCCGGAGACGATGTCGTCGAGATAGGCGATGCCGGCCTCGTGCGCGTCCCGGATCGAATCGAGCCGCGCCGCTTCGGCGCCGAGGCCGCCGCGCAGGTCGATGATGCCGTCGAGCGCTGCGTCCAGCCCGGCCATCGCCTGCTCGAGCCCGGCCCGATCGTCGGCTGCATGCGCGACCCGCGCCTGTCCGAGGGCAGCGATCAGGTCGGCGAAGGCCGGATCGCTCGCCGTGACGCCGTAGGTGATCTCGACCCCTTCGTCCACCCGGGCCGAGAGTCGGACCTCGTCGCCACGGTAGTAGAGCGAGGGATCGGCGACGGTGATCGACCCGGCCGGCAGCACTACCGGCGGTCGATCGGTGCGGCTGCCGGCGAAGAGATGATCCTCGCCGAGCTTCGTGTTCAGCCGCGCGGCGATCTCCGCCAGCATGCTGTCGAGCTCGGTCGTGAGCGGCATGTTCCTGCCGGTGCCGCTGTCCAGGCGCCGCACGAGCGCCGCCCGGGCGCGCTGGGCGATTCCGACCAGGCCGTCGAGTGCCGAATCCATCGCCTGCAGCCGTCGGGCGAGCGTCTGGTTCCGGTCGAGGAGCGCACCGGCGAGCGTTCGGGCGTCCCGGGCGCGCAGGAGCAGGCCGGCATCGTCCGCGATCTGGTCGTAGCGCCGTACGGCCTTGCCCGAAGCGATGGCCATCTGCGCCTCGCGCGTGCGGGCCTGTATCGCCGCGAGGGTCGAGGTCAGGCGCTGGCCGTGGGCGAGATCGGCGATCCGGAATGACATGATGCCAGCCCCCCTCAGCGGGCCAGGGACAAGAGATCGTCGAGCATGCGATCGACGATCGAGACCAGCCGCGCCGAGACGGCGTAGGTCTTCTGGTAGAGGACGAGCCGCGACAGCTCTTCGTCGAGGTTGACGCCGGAAACGCTCGCCTGCCGGGCGGCGAGGTCGTCGGCGAGTGCTCGATCGGCCGCCTGCGCCGCATTCGCCCGCTCCGCCGCCACCGCCGTCACGGACACGAGTTCCGCCGCGTAATCGGCGGCGCGGTAAGTCCCGGCCGGCAGCGCGCCCCGTGCCACGGTGGCGAGCCCGGTCTCGAAGGCTGCCGCGAGCTTCTGGGCACCGCGGCCGTCGCCTTTGCCGCCGAGCTTTGCCGAAGGCGGCGGGCCCGCGTTCACGTCGAGCGCGGCTCGCGCGAGCCGGCTGCTGTCGGCTGCGATGTCCTCGCGCACGGCGATCTCCGTCGGCTGCGCTCCGCTCGGCACGACGAGATCGTTGAGGCCGAAATAATGCGAGAAGCCGAGCGTGCGGCGATGGCCGGCGGAATCGGTCACGGTGATGGCGCTGTCGCCCTCGGCCAAGGCGATGCCGTAGCCGGCGGCGCCTGCGATCTCGAGGGCGCCCGACGCGTTCAGGCTCGCCGAGCCGTAGCCGCCGAGATCGTTCGCGATCCGAGCGGCGAGGGCTGCGGGACTCGCGGCGGCGCCGACGTCGACTGCGACCGTGGTCACCGTCGCCCCCGTCCGGCGGTCGATCACGGCGAGCCAGGCGGTGCCGCTGCGGGCCGCGGCAGCGAAGCCACCGGTGTCGGTCCGAGCACCGGTCAGACGTTCGGGAGGTGGCAGGGAAACGGCCGCGTTGTGGGCCGCGTTCAGCGTGTCGCGCACGAGGCCGGCGAGCTCGCCGAGCTGGTCGGCCAGCTCCGGCAGCACCCGGTCGCGCGCTTCCAGGAGGCCCTGCAGCCGCCCGGACCGGAACGGCGAGACGACCCGCTGCCCGGCATCGTCGAGCGGATCGCTGGCGAGCTCGGGGATGAGCTCGGCCCGGATCCCGCCCGTGACGAGGACTACTCCCGCCTCTCCGGCCAGCGGCGCGCCCGTGGCAGGGTCGATCTGGTCCTCGGCGAGCAGGCGAAGCGGGCCGAACGCGGTGCGGGGGCCGACGTCCGCGGCCGGATCGTAGGCGAGCCGATAGAGTTTCTGGTCGAGCAGAGACTGGCCGCCGCGAGTGTAGACGGCGATCGCGCCGTTCTCCCGGCGGGTCACCGAGATTTCGATCCTGGCGGCGAGGCTCTCGAGAAGCGCATCGCGTCGGTCGAGCAGCTCGGCATCGGCGCCCGACCGCGCGATCTCGCCGTTCAGGTCCCGAAGGGCCCGGATTTCGTCGTTGATCGCGGCCACCGTTCCGGCGATCTGCCGGTCGACGTCGCGGCGCATGGCCTGGACCTCGGCGCCGGCACGGCCGATGGCGGCGGTCAGATCCTGCGCCGCCCCGACGAGCGCCTCGGCGCGCGCCGACTCGTCGGGGGCGTCCGCCAGCGCCTGGGCGGCCTTGGCGAGCCGGCCGATGCCACCCGCGAGCCCGCCGCCCGCATCGCCCGGAGCGCCCAGGATCCGGTCCTGGATGCTGGCATAGAGGTCGCTCAGCACCTCGCTGCGCGCGAGCCGGCCCTTCTGCTCGGCGAGGCGAACGTTCAGGAACTCGTCCACGGCCCGGGTCGCGTCGGTGGGTCGGGCGCCCGCTCCGCGGCCATCCAGGACCAGCGCCTCCTGGTGCGCGACCTTGCGTGTGTAGCCTTCGGTGTTGGCATTGGCGACGTTGTTGGCCGTCACGCTCAGCGCACGCTGGGCGACGGCAAGGCCGCTGGTCGCGATCGACAGCACCGAGAACAGGCTCATGGATCACTCCTAGCAGCGGCGGTCGAACGCGACCGCGATGATCCGGCTGCCACCGGCAGGGCCGCGGGCCGGCGTGCCGTAGCCGGGAGAGGTGTCGGCGGCGCTGGTGGCCAGGCTTTCGCCGATCGCCTGGACGACCCCTTCGGCGATCTGCCGCGCCCGGCGCAGGCGCTCGGCATTCGCGCGCACGGTCGCCTGAAACCCGCGCAGCGCGGCATCGAGCGTGGCGCGCTCCTCGGCGGCGAGCTCGGCCAGTGCCTCGGGCTTCTGCCGCAGCCGGCGCAGCTCGAGCTCGTAGCGCTCGGCGAGCGCCGCCTTCTCGGCCTGGAGCGCCTGCAGACGCTCGAGCTTCATCTGACCCAGGAGCGCGTTCTCGGCCTGCATGATGCCCTCGAGCTCGCGCATCAGCGCGAGCAGCATCACGATACGGGTGTGCGATTCGATCATGCAGCCTCCTGGGCCTTGAGCATTTCACGGAGAACGGCATCGGCGATGCCGATACCGCCACTGCGGCTGATCAGCTTGGCGTACTCGTCCTGGAGCATCGCCGCGAAAGGATCGTCCTCGGCATTGCCGAGGGGGCCGGTGAGACCCTGCATGAGCTCGCGCAGGATCTGTGCCAGGAACACGCTCTCGAGCTCTTCCGCCTTGGCGCGCAGCGCCTCCGGCGCTGCCGGTGCCGCTGTGGCGGGCGAGACGGTGGAGACGGTCGCCATCACATCACCTCGATCTCGGCCTGAAGAGCGCCCGCCGCTTTGATCGCCTGGATGATTCCGATCATGTCGCGCGGGCCGACGCCGAGCGCGTTCAGACCGTCCACGAGGTCCTTCAGCGTGGCCGCAGGCGGCAGGGCTACCATGCGACGATGGGATTGGTCGTCGACCTCGATCCTGGTCCGCGGCACGGCCACGGTGTCGCCCTGGCCCAAGGGATTGGGCTGGGACACCTGCGGCTCCTCGGTCACCCGGACCGTCAGGTTCGCCTGCGCCACCGCCACCTGGCTGATCCGCACGTTCTCGCCCATGACGATGATGCCGGAGCGCTCGTCGATCAGGATCCGGGCCGGCGTGTCGGGCTCGACCGGAAGCTGCTCGATCTCGCTCAGGAGCTGGGCCACCCGACCGCCATAGCTCCTCGGCACCGGCAGGATCACGGTCGAGGGATCGGAGGCGCGGGCGCTGCCGGCACCGAGCCGCTCGTTGATCGCGGCGGCGATCCGCTCGGCCGTGGTGAAGTCGGGGTTGCGCAGCGCCAGACGAACTTGGCCGAGCTGGTCGAGCGCGAAGTCGACCTCACGCTCGACCAGTCCGCCGCCGGGGATGCGGGCCGCGGTCGGCACGCCGCGGGTGACGCTGGCGGCGTCGCCCTTGGCCTCGAATCCGCCGACGCTCAGCGCCCCTTGCGCCACGGCGTAGGCTTCGCCGTCGGCACCCAGAAGCGGGGTCACCAGCAGCGTGCCGCCCAGGAGCGACTTGGCGTCACCCAGAGCGCTCACCGAGACGTCGATCCGGCTGCCCTGCCGCGCGAACGGCGGCAGGGTGGCGGTCACCATGACCGCCGCCACGTTCTTGGTGTTGAGGTTGGTGCCGCGCGTGCTCACCCCGAGCCGCTCGAGCATCGCGACCAGGCTCTCCTGGGTGAACAGCGCGTTGCGCAAAGAATCGCCCGTGCCGTTCAGGCCGACGACGAGGCCGTAGCCCACGAGCATGTTGCTGCGCACGCCCTCGAAGTCGGCGATGTCCTTGATGCGCGAGGTCGCTGCCGCCGCGACGCTCGTGCCTGCGACGAGCAGCAGGAGCGCCGCGCCGACGAGGTGGCGCGCCCATTCCCGCAGCGGCAGGAGCGACGACGGCGAGCGGCGGACGGCACTGGTCGAGACCTGCATCTTGCGCCCATGTTGCGGGGACCGAGGATCGACGGCGCTTCTTGCGAACACCGTGCCAAGCCGGGAAAAGCCGCCGTTCCCGGGCAGGCGGGCGGGCCCGGGTAGGGCGCCGGGATGTCCCGACCCGGCAGAATTTTCCTGCTGCCCGGCAGATCCTGCCGGGTCGAGGCGCCGCTTCACCCTCGGTTAACCTCGCGCGCCTAGGATCGTGCCCGGGCACCGCCGATAGGCGGGACGCTTCGGCCATGGAGGGCGACATGCGCGTGCTCGGCCCCGGGGTCTGTCTTGCCGCTGCTCTGCGCCCTGAACCGGCGCGTGCCGGCTCCGGCCCGCCGTTTCCGCCGCCGGTGGCATCGTCCCCCAGCACCATGCCGAGCGCCGGAACCGCGGCCCTGGCATCGCTCGAAGTCGTGCTGGCGCTTCAGATGCTGCCCGACGCGGCGGAACGTCGCCGTCGGGCGCTGCGCCGCGGCAGCGGTCTCCTCGACCGGCTCGAGGAACTGCATGCGGCGCTGCTGGAAGGGAGTCTGCCGGTCGCCACCCTGCATCGGCTCCGTCGGGCGCTGGCGCAGCCTGCCGATGTGCCCGATGATCCGGCGCTCGCCGCCATTCTCGGTGAGATCGAGCTCAGGGTCGCGGTCGAGCTCGCCAAGCTCGAGCGCGCCTGCGGCTGAGCCGCCTTCCGGCCTCCTGACGCACGATGTCGCAGCGCGGCGGACGGAGTGGCGACATTCGGCCGGGCACGACGATATCGAAGGCCGGAGTCGCCGGCGATTCCTGACGCGGCGACGGGTTCGAGCCTCCCTCGGACACAAGGCGTGCCGGGCTCGCGACTCGTGCGCTGCATTGAGCCAGATCAATGCGAGGCAGGGTCCGGCGCGCGAGCTAGGCCCGACATGATCGGTCGTGACCACATCTTGCAGGCAGGGCGGGATGAGCACTGAAGTGATGCAGGCCGAGGACGCGCTCTCGCGCGCCCAGCAGAAGGCGTCCCCACTCTACAAGGGGCGGGTGGAGGTCTACGCGAAGGCGGTCAAGGGACGGTTTCGGACCATCAAGTGGGCAGCGCTCTGCGTCCTGCTCGGCATCTACTACCTCGCGCCGTTCATCCGTTGGGACCGCGGGCCCGGCGCCCCGGATCAGGCCATCCTCGTCGACATGGCCGGGCGGCGGCTCTACTTCTTCTGGATCGAGATCTGGCCGCAGGAGATCTACTTCCTGACCGGCATCCTGATGCTCGCGGCCTTCGGCCTGTTCCTCGCGACCTCGCTCTTCGGCCGCCTGTGGTGCGGCTTCGCCTGCCCGCAGACCGTCTGGACCGACCTGTTCATGCAGGTCGAGCGCTGGATCGAAGGTGACCGTGCGGAGCGTATGCGCTTCGACAAGGCACCCTGGACGAGCTGGAAGATCCTCAAGCGCACAGCGAAGCACGCCGCTTGGCTCCTGATCGCCTTTCTGACCGGCGGTGCCTGGATCATGTACTTCAACGACGCGCCGACCGTGATCCGGGAGTTCTTCACGGGCGAGGCCGGGCTTGCGGTCTATTTCTTCGTCGCCCTGTTCACGAGTACGACCTATCTCCTCGCCGGCTTCGCGCGCGAGCAGGTCTGCACCTACATGTGCCCGTGGCCGCGCATCCAGGGCTCGCTCGTCGACAAGGACACGCTGGCCGTCACCTACGAGGCCTGGCGTGGCGAGCCGCGCGGCAAGTACCGCAAGGGCGAGAGCTGGGATGCCCGCGGCGACTGCATCGACTGCAAGCAGTGCGTCGCCGTCTGCCCGATGGGCATCGACATCCGCGACGGCTTCCAGCTCGAGTGCATCGGCTGCGGCCTGTGCATCGACGCCTGCGACGACGTCATGACCAAGATCGGCCGGCCGCCGAAGCTGATCGCCTACGACAGCGAGCGCAACCAGGAGCTCCGCGCTCTGGGCCAGCCCCCGCAATACCGCCTGGTGCGCCCGCGGACCATCCTCTATGCCGTCATCCTCGGCCTGGTCGCCGCGATCATGCTGGGCGTCCTGCTCCTGCGCTCGACCGTCGACGTCAACGTCCTGCCCGATCGCAATCCCCTGTTCGTGACGCTCTCGGACGGCTCGATCCGCAACGGCTACACCATCCGCGTGATGAACAAGACCCGCTCGGAGAAGGCGTACGAGCTCCGCCTGGCCGGCACGGATGCCGTCCTGAGCGCTCTCGGCCAGGAGGGTCACGCCGGCAGCATCACGCTTCTGGCACCGCCGGACGGCGTCTCGACCCATCACGTCTTCGTGCAGCTTCCGCGCAAGGAGGTGAAGGGCGAGGTGAACGACGTCACCTTCGAGCTCACCGATACCGCCACCGGCAGCGTGAAGACCTTCGGCACCGTGTTCCGGGGGCCCAAGCGATGAGCACCGCCATCATGCAGCAGAAGGAACAGCGCGGCTCCTGGATCCCTTGGCTCTTCGTCGCCTTCTTCCTCGTGGTCGTCGCCGTGAACGGCACCATGATCTGGTTCGCCACGGAGAGCTGGACCGGCCTCTCCACGGACGACCCCTACGACAAGGGCCTCACCTACAACCGGAACCTCGAGGCGGCGCAGCGTCAGGCGGCACTCGGCTGGCAGCCCAAGCTGACGGCCCGGATCGTTTCCGGCTTCTCCGCCGAGGCCGAGCTCGCCGTGACCGACGCCAGAGGCGCGCCCCTGACCGATGCCAGGGTCGTGGCCTCGTTCGAGCGGCCGCTCGAAGAGCGGTCCGACTTCAAGGTGGAGCTGACCCCCACGCGGCCCGGCGTGTACCGTGCCGCTTTCGACCTGCCGCTGACCGGCTTGTGGATCGCCCATGTCACGATCCGCCGCGGCGACGACCTCTACGTCCACGAGCAGCGGATGGTCCTGCGATGACCACGGCCGCCCTGCCTCTCCCCAGCGGTGCCCCGGCGTCGATCGCCGATGCACCCGCGGCGCTCGACGTGGTTCCCTTCGTCCGCCAGGAGGCGGGCAGCGGCACCAACGTCCTCCATCTTCTGGTCGAAGGCGTCCATTGCGGCGCCTGCATCCGGCGCATCGAGCGCGCGCTGCAGCGCGAGGGCGGGCTCGAGACCGCGCGCGTGAACCTGACCACGCGGCGTCTCACCATCCGCTGGAACGGCGAGCCGGTGCGCGGCAACCGCCTGGCGCAGGTGGTGACGGACCTCGGCTACGGCGTCGTTCCGTTCGACCCGGACCGGCTCAAGGCCCTCGACAACAAGGCCGAGAGCGAGCTCCTGCGCTGCCTCGCCGTGGCGGGCTTCGCCGCGGGCAACGTGATGCTGCTCGCGGTCTCGGTCTGGGCCGGCCACTTCTACACCATGGGCGAGGCGACCCGGACCTTCTTCCACTGGTTCGAGGCGCTGATCGCGCTCCCGGCCATCGCCTATGCCGGACGGCCGTTCTTCCGCTCCGCCTTCAAGGCGCTCCGGGCCGGGCACACCAACATGGACGTGCCGATCTCGCTCGCGGTGCTGCTCGCCCCCGGCATGAGCCTGGTCGAGACCATCCGCAGCGGCGAGCACGCCTATTTCGACAGCGCCATCACGCTCCTCTTCTTCCTCCTGATCGGCCGCTATCTCGACCAGCGCGCCCGCGGCACGGCCCGCTCGGCCGCCGAACGGCTCCTGGCGCTCAACGCGTCGGCCGTGACCCTGGTGCTGCCCGACGGCACCACGCGCAGCGTGCGGCCGGAGCAGCTCGAGGCCGGGCAGGAGGTGCTGGTCGCGACCGGCGAGCGGGTCGGCGTCGACGGGGTCGTGATCGAGGGAGCGAGCGAGCTGGATACGAGCCTGATCACCGGCGAGACCGTGCCGCAGCGGGTCGGGGCCGGCGAGCGGGTGTTCGCGGGCACGATCAATCTCGGCGCCCCGCTCCGGCTCAAGGTCCGGGCGGTAGGCGAGGGTACGCTGCTCGCCGAGATCGTGCGGCTCATGGAGCTGGCCGAGCAGCGCCGATCGCGCTTCGTCGCCATCGCCGACCGGGTGGCCAAGGCTTACGCCCCGGCCGTGCACGGCCTCGCGGCCATCACCTTCCTGGGCTGGACTCTCACCGGCGCCGTGGGTTGGCAGACAGCGCTCCTCTATGCCATCGCCGTCCTGATCGTCACCTGCCCGTGCGCGCTCGGCCTCGCCGTGCCGGCCGTGCAGGTGCTGGCCAGCGGGCGCCTCATGCGCCACGGCACGCTCCTGAAGTCGGCCACCGCCCTCGAGCGCTTCGCGCGCGCCGACACGGTGGTGTTCGACAAGACCGGAACGCTCACCACGGGCCGGCTCGAGCTCGAGCGCGGCGGGATCGCCCCGGACGTGCTGACGGCGGCGGCCGGCATGGCCAAGGCTTCGCACCATCCGCTGGCGCGGGCGCTCGCCGCCGCCGCACCGGACGCTCCGGCCGTCTCGGGTGTGGAGGAGGTGCCGGGCATGGGCCTCAGGCTCGTCCGCTCCGAGGGCGAATGGCGCCTGGGCCGGCGCGGCTGGGCCGCGGACGTGCCGGAGGATGCCACGGTCGGGGCCGAACTCTGGTTCGCGCGGCCCGGGGTCGGGCCGGTGCGGCTCGCCTTCGTGGACCGCGTGCGCGAGGATGCGGCCGTTGTCGTGCACGAGCTGAAGCGGCGCGGTTATCGCGTGGTACTTTTGTCCGGCGACCGCGAGCCCACCGTGCGCGCGATCGCGGACGAGCTCGGCATCGCAGAATGGCACGCGGCCTTGAAGCCGCAGGACAAGACGGCCCGGCTCGAGGCGCTGGCCGCCGAAGGCCGCAAGGTGCTGATGGTGGGCGACGGGCTCAACGATGCGCCGGCCCTGGCGGCGGCCTACGTGTCGCTCTCGCCCGCCACTGCGGTCGACATCTCCCAGACCGCGGCCGACGCCGTGTTTCAGGGCCAGCGCCTGGCACCAGTGCTCGCGGTGATCGACGTCGCGAAGCGTGCCGAGCGGCTGGTCAAGCAGAACTTCGCGCTTTCCTTCGGCTACAACGTGTTCACCGTGCCGCTGGCCATGGCGGGGCTGGTCACGCCGCTCGTGGCCGCGATCGCCATGTCGACGAGCTCGATCGTCGTCGTGCTGAACTCGCTGCGCTTGAACTGGACGACGCGGCGTGCCACCTCGGTGCCATGAGCGGCCTGATCTACCTGATCCCGATCGCCCTGTTCCTGGGCCTTCTCGGCCTGGGCGCCTTCTTGTGGGCGATGCGCAGCGGGCAGTTCGACGATCTCGACGGGGCGGCGGAGCGGATTCTCTTCGACGATGAGGACGACGACGGGCACCGGACCTGATCCCGCCTCCGTACGCGAGGCACCGTCCGGTCGGGGGCATCTGATCGCGGTCGCGAACCTCAAGGGCGGGACCGGTAAGAGCACGCTCGCCATCAATGTCGCCTGTGCCCTCGCTGAGCGGGGGCGGCGGGTGATCGTCGTCGACAACGACCCGCAAGGCACGGCCACGGCCTGGGCCGCACGCGCGAGCCTGCCGGCGGCTTGCGTCCACCGTCCGCTCCAGTCGTTCGCGCAGGCCGAGCCCTGGATCAACGCCGTCCAGAGCCTGCGGACCGAATACGATCTCGTGATCGTGGATCTGCCGGCATCGGTGGCGCCGGCGCTCGGGGCCGCCCTGCTGATGGCGACCGTGATCCTGATCCCGACCTCGCCGAGCGAGATCGATCTCGAGGCGACCCGGCGCGTGCTGCGCCACGTCTGCCGGGCGCGCGAGGAGCGTCGGAAGCAGCCGCCGGCCGTGCTCGTGGTGCCGAACCGTGTCGTGCCCATGGAGCGCGGCATCGCCGACTTCGTGCAGCGGCTCGCCCGCCTCGGCGAGCAGGTCGCCCCGCCTCTGCGCCAGAGCGTGGGCTTCGATCTCGCGTTCGAGCAGGGCCAGTGGATCGGCAGCTTCCGGCCGAACAGCGCGGCGCACAACGAGATCCTGACGCTCGCCGAGCTGGTCGAGCACCGGCTCGCAGCACTTCCGCCCTCGCCCTGGCCGGCTGGCTCGGGCCTGCGCCGCGGCTCGGCCGAGAATGGTGACGGGGCCGCGGAGCCGACGGCGGCTCCTCCTCGCCGCGGCGGCATTCTGCGCCGCCTGTTCGGCTCGTCCCGGCGCGGTGTCGACGCGTCCTGACGGACAAGCCGGCCGGCTCGTGGCGACGGAGGCCGGCATCGAGCCCGATCCATGTCGCCTCGACGCAAGCAGGCACTGCGGCAGAGTCTAGTTTCCCTCGTCGAGTGATTTCCACAGGGTGGCGGCGATGGCGACGGATCCCGTTCTCGAACCTTTCCAGCTCAAAGGTCTCCGGCTCAAGAACCGGATCATGAGCACGGCGCACGCCCCGTCCTACGTCGAGGACAACAAGCCGACCTTGCGCTACCGGCTCTACCACGAGGAGAAGGCCAAGGGCGGGCTGGCGCTTACCATGTTCGGCGGCTCGACCACCACCGCCCCGGACAGCCCCTCGGCCTTCGGCCAGATCAACGCCTCGACCGACGCCATCATCCCCTATTTCCAGAAGCTCGCCGAGGTCGTGCACCGGCACGACTGCGCCATCATGTGCCAGATCACGCACATGGGACGGCGCACCTGCGACGACGTCGCCGACTGGCTGCCGACCCTGGCACCCTCGCCGGTGCGCGAGCGGCAGCACCGCTCGTTCCCCAAGGTGATCGAACCGCACGAGATCCGGCGCGTCATCAGGGGCTATGCCGCCGGTGCCCGGCGCTGCATGGAAGGCGGGCTCGACGGCTGCGAGGTGATCGCCTGGGGCCATCTCATCGATCAGTTTCTCTCGCCCGCGATCAACAAGCGCGACGACGAATATGGCGGCAGCCTCGAGAACCGCTGCCGCTTCGCGCTCGAGGTGTTCGGTGCCATCCGCGAGGCGGTAGGCAAGGACTTCATCGTCGGCATCCGGCTCACCGGCGACGAGCACGTGCCGGGCGGGCGCGATCCCGCCGAGAGCGAGGCCATTGCCCGCATCCTGGCCGAGAGCGGCCTCATCGACTTCTTCAACGTCGTGGGCGGCACGCTCGGCACCGACGCCCAGGTCGCCTACACCATCCCGAGCATGGGTCGCCGCTCCGCTCCCTTTCTCGAGCTCGCCGGCCGCATCAAGAAGGCCACGGGCCTGCCGGTGTTCCAGGCCTCGCGCATCACCGACCTTGCGACCGCGCGCTGGGCGCTCGAGCAGGGCTTCGTCGACATGGTCGGCATGACCCGTGCGCATATTGCCGACCCGCACATCGTGGCGAAGTTGCGCCGCGGCGAGGAGCACCGCATTCGGCCCTGTGTCGGCATGGGCTACTGCATCGACCGCATCTACCAGGGCAAGGACGCGCTCTGCATCCACAACGCCGCCACCGGCCGCGAGGCGACCATGCCGCACGTGGTCCCGCCGACCGAGGGCAGGAGGCGCAAGGTCGTGGTCGTGGGCGGCGGTGTAGCCGGCATGGAGGCCGCGAGGGTCGCGAAGCTGCGCGGGCACGAGGTCGTGCTGCTCGAGGCCACCGACCGGCTGGGCGGTCAGGTCAACCTCGCCGCCAAGGCGCCGGGGCGCGAGGAAGTCGCCGGCATCGCCGGCTGGCTCGCCGCCGAGCTCGAGATTCTGGGCGTGGACGTCCGCCTCAACACCTATGCCGAGGCCGACGACGTGCTCGCGCTGGAGCCCGACGTCGTGATCGTCGCCACGGGCGGCATTCCGAACACGAGCTTCCTCGAGGCCGGCGAGGATCTGGTGAGTTCGGTCTGGGACGTGCTCGGCGGCTATGTCGAGCCCACCGGCAGCGTGCTGCTCTACGACGACCACGGCTGGCACCAGGGTCCCTCGACGGCGGTGGCGCTCGCCAAGAAGGGCCTCGAGGTCGAGGTCGTGACCCCGGACCGGATGGTCGCGTTCGAGGTGGGTGCTACCAACTTCCCGAACTATCTCCGCGAGTTCTACCGTCACGGGGTCAAGGTGACGCCCGATCTCGAGCTGCGCTCCGTCCGGCGCGACGGCAACCGGCTCGTGGCCACCTTCTGGAACGAGTACAACGAGGAGACGGTGGAGCGCGTCGCCGACCACGTCGTGGTCGAGCACGGCACGCTGCCCGTGGACGAGCTCTACTTCGCCCTCAAGGAAGGCTCGCGCAACGGCGGCGAGATCGACGTCGAGGGGCTCGTGCGGGGCGCGCCCGAGGAGATCGTCGTCAACCCCGAGGGGCGCTATCTCCTCTATCGGGTGGGCGATGCGGTCTCCTCGCGCAACATCCACGCCGCGATCTACGATTCCTTGCGGCTCTGCAAGGGCTTGTGACGCAGTCGGATCGGGCCTCCGGAGGCTTGACCGGAGGCCCGTCCATCACCATCAACCGGGCATGGCCGAAGCCCCGATCTCTCCTGCGAGCGAGACCCCGAAGCCGCCCGGCCTACGCGGCGCCGAGCTGATCCGGAGCCTGCTGCCGACCCTTCCCTTCGAGCCCGGCGTCTATCGCATGATCGACGAGCGGGGGGAGGTGCTCTATGTCGGCAAGGCGAAGGCGCTCAGAAAGCGCGTCGCCGCCTACACCAAGCCGCAGGCGCTGCCGGCGCGCCTGCAGCGGATGGTGGCGCTCACCCGCGCCATGGAGTTCGTCACCACGGCGAGCGAGGTCGAGGCCCTCCTCCTCGAGGCCAACCTCATCAAGCGCTTCCGGCCCGCCTTCAACATCGTCCTGCGCGACGACAAGAGCTTCCCCTACATCGCCATCAGGAAGGGCCACGACTTCCCGCTGATCGGCAAGCACCGGGGTGCGAAGCGGCCCGACGCCGAGTATTTCGGCCCGTTCGCCTCGGCGGGTGCGGTCAACGAGGCCCTGAACGCGCTCCTGAAGGCCTTCCCTTTGCGGAGCTGCCAGGATTCGGTCTTCGAGAGCCGCAGCCGGCCCTGCCTCCAGTACCAGATCAAGCGCTGCTCCGCTCCTTGCGTCGGCCGGATCGGCAAGGAGGCCTACGCCAGGCTGGTCGAGGAGGCGCGCGCGTTCCTCGCCGGCCGGTCGCACGAGGTCCAGGCCCGGCTGCAGCGCGAGATGGAGGAAGCGAGCAGACAGCTCGAGTTCGAGCGCGCGGCGGCCTTGCGCGACCGGCTCAAGGCCATGGCGCACATCCAGGCCCGCCAGGGCATCAACACCGAGGCCGTCGACGACGCCGACATCATCGCCGCCCACATGGAAGGCGGGCAGGTCTGCGTGCAGGTGTTCTTCTACCGGAACGGCTGCAATTACGGCAACCGTGCCTACTACCCCGCGCACGCCAAGGACGCCGGGACCGGCGAGATCCTGGCCGCCTTCCTGGCGCAGTTCTATGCCGAGCGGGCGCCTGCACGCCTCGTGCTCCTGGCCGAGCCCGTGCCCGAGCAGGAGCTCCTGGCCGAAGCGCTCTCGCTCCGCGCGGGCCGGAAGGTCCAGATCACCGTGCCGCAGCGCGGCGACAAGCGCCAGCTCGTCGAGATCGCGCTCGCCAACGCCCGCCAGGCGCTGGCACGGCGGCTCGCCGACACCGCCACCCAGGAGATGCTGCTCGAGCAGCTCGCCGAGCGTTTCGACCTGCCGGAGGCGCCGCGGCGCATCGAGGTCTACGACAACAGCCACATCCAGGGCGCTCACGCCATCGGCGCCTTCATCGTCGCCGGCCCCGAAGGTTTCGACAGGCGCAGCTATCGCACCTTCGACATCAAGGGCACGGAGCTCACCCCCGGCGACGACTATGCCATGATGCGCGAGGTCCTGCGCCGCCGCTTCGCGCGCCTCGTCAAGGAGGACCCGGAGCGGCAGAGCGGCTCCTGGCCCGATCTCGTCGTCATCGACGGCGGTGCCGGCCAGCTCGCGGCGGCACGGGAGGTCCTGACCGGGCTCGATCTCGGCGACCTGCGGCTCATGGCCGTGGCGAAAGGTCCCGAGCGCAACGCCGGCCAGGAGCGCTTCTTTCTGCCGGATCGGGAGCCGCTGGCCCTGGACCCGCGCGATCCGGTCCTCTACTTTGTCCAGCGCTTGCGCGACGAGGCGCACCGGTTCGCCGTCCAGACGCATCGCGGCAAGCGGACCCGCGCGATTGGGCGTTCCCCGCTCGATCGGGTGCCCGGCATCGGCGCCAAGCGCAAGCGCGCGCTCCTGAATCATTTCGGGTCCGCGCGCGGCGTGGCCGAGGCCGGCCTCCTCGACCTCGAGCGGGTTCCGGGTATCAACAAGGCTGTCGCGAAGGCCATCTATGATCATTTCCACGACAGCGCCTGAGGGCTATACCGCGCAGCCATGCTGACCAGCACGCCCAATCTGCTCACCGTGAGCCGGATCGTGTTCATCCCGCTCATGGTCGCCATGTTCTACGTCGAAGGTGATCTCGCACGCTACATCGCCTGCACCATCTTCGTCGTCGCCGCCGTCACCGACTACGTCGACGGTTACCTCGCCCGGAGCTGGCGCCAGCAGTCCCTGTTCGGCCGCTGGCTCGATCCCGTGGCCGACAAGCTGCTCGTGGCCTCGGCGATCCTGATGCTGGTCGGCTTCGCGCGCGCTCCGCTCCTGCCGGCCCTGGTCATCCTCCTGCGCGAGATCATGGTCTCGGGCCTGCGCGAGTACATGGCCGAGGTCAGCGTCGGCCTGCCGGTGAGCCGGCTCGCCAAGTGGAAGACCGCGGTGCAGATGACCGCGATCGGCTTCCTCCTCGTCGGCAGCGCCGGCCCGGCCTGGCTCCCGGTCGAGGCGATCGGCTGGTGGGGCTTGTGGCTCGCCGCCATCCTCACCCTCGTTACGGGCTGGGACTATCTCCAGGCGGGTCTGCGCCACATGCTGCAGACCCCGGCACCGCCACCGGCCGCCGCCCCGGTCAAGGTCGCCGAGCGCGCCTGAGTTTCCCTCTGCTGCCGGTGAGACCATGAGGATCCGCTACTTCGCCTGGCTCAAGCAGCGCGTCGGCTGCGCCGAAGAGCTGCTCGACCCCGTCCCGCCCCACCTCACCAGCGTCGCCGCGCTCAAGGCCTTCCTCGCCGAGCGCCATCCCGGCTTCGCCGAGGCGCTCGCGAGCAGGGGCGTGATCCGCTGCGCGGTCAACCACGACTACGTGCCCGAGGATGCTCCCTTGCGCGCGGGCGACGAGGTGGCGTTCTTCCCGCCCGTGACCGGGGGCTGAGATGATCCGAGTCCAGGCCGAGCCGTTCGACCCGGGCATGGAGCTCGCCCGCTTCGGCCAGGGCCGCACCGACATCGGTGCCGTCGCCACCTTTCTCGGCCTCGTCCGCGACGTTCACGGCGGCGAGCGCATCGCGGCGATGACGCTCGAGCACTATCCTGGCATGACCGAGCGCCAGCTCGCGGCGATCGAGGCCGAGGCCCGTGCCCGCTGGCCGCTCGACGACTGCCTCGTCATCCACCGTTACGGCCGGATGCTGCCGGGCGAGCCGATCGTGCTGGTCGCCACCGCTTCCGCCCACCGCCACGCCGCTTTGGAGGCGTGCGCCTTCCTGATCGACTGGCTCAAGACCAAGGCCCCGTTCTGGAAGCTCGAGGAGACCGAGACCGGCGAGTCCCGCTGGGTCGAGGCGCGGGAGAGCGACGAGGAAGCGGCAGCGCGGTGGTAGCCATGGGTTCGAGCGCGAAAGGCGACCGTGTCATCCCTCCACGGGCTTCCAAGGATCTGCCGCCTGTCACGATCCGATTCCTGCCAATCCGAATCTTGCCGCAGCCTTTGCTTCCGAAACATTCTCGCCTGAGTCTGCATCAGATCGACGAGGGACTGCCGCCGCTATGAGGTAAGCGCCTCAGAGGCCGGGCTGCTGCTTGCGGGCTTCGGTCACGAAGTCGCCGAGAATCTCGGCCAGCGTCTGCCGGCCGAGCTTCAGGATGCCGCGCGGCATCTCCTGCCCGGTGTCGGCTCCGTGCCGTCGATAAGCTTCAGACCGTGACCCGGGTGATGCCGGAGGCCGCAACCGTCATCTGCTCGGGCCAGTGGCGGTGATTGAGAACCGCACCCTGCTCCCTGACCTCGGCCACGCGGTCGAGATCGATCTCGGCATAGACCCAGGAGGGTTTGTCGAGCTCGCCCAGAGCCAGCACGCCGTCGTCCGGGAAGTCGAGGTCGGGCGGGCCGTAGACGGCGGCAGCGCCACGGTTGGCGTCGACCGCGGGCGACCAAGGGGCGTCGCCAACCGTCGGGCTGTGAACGGCGAGGCACTGGTTCTCGAGCGCGCGGGCCTGAGCGCCCACGCGCACGCGCCAGTAGCCGCGCAAGGTCTCGGTGCAGGAGGGAGCCAGGATCAGCTCGGCGCCGGCCTCGACCTGCGCCCGGGCGAGGAGCGGGAACTCGACGTCGTAGCAGATGCACACACCGAGCCGGCCGAGGCTGGTGACGAACAGCTTGAGCTCGGATGCGCCCGACACGCCCCACTCCTCGCGCTCGAAGCGGGTCATGACGATCTTGTCCTGGTAGTCCTTGGTCCCTTCCGGGCCGTAGAGCCAGGCGCGGTTGTGGTAGCGGTTCTCGCCGGCGCGCACCGGCAGCGACGCGCCCAGGATGTAGACGCCGAAGCGGCGGGCGAGGCCTTCGTGAAAGGCCACGACCTCGGGCTCGAGCGAAGCCACCGCCTCGAGCGAGCCCGTAAGGTCGCTAGGGACGGGTGCGGGGAAGAGGGAGGCCAGCTCCATGGCCCCATACTCGGGAAACACCAGGAGCCTCGCGCCCTCGGCCACGGCCGCCTCGACCCAACCGCTCACCTTGGCCGTGTAGGCCTGCCAGCCTTCCAGCCGGTCGATCGGATACTGGGCCGTGGCCAGCTTGAAGCGACGCTCGGTCATGTCAGGGGCTTGATCCAGAACTGCATGGGCTTTGCGGTCTCGTGATCCTCGTCGAGGTCCTGCCAGCTCAGATGCCCGATCAGACCCGGAATCGGTTCATAGCCGCGCCGGCGCCAGAATGCATCCAGCGGGACGTAGTCCTTCGGGCGGCGCGGGTGGTCCTCGGGCCGGATCACGCCGCAGAAGACCGTCCAGCGGAAGCGGCCAAGCGAGCGGGCGTGCGCCTCGCGCTCCTCGAAGAAGCGCACGCCGATGCCGTGGCCGCGATAGCGCTTCTGGAGCACGGATTCGCCGAAATAGAAGATCTCTTCGACCTCGTAGCCACGCTCGGCGAAGGGCCGGGTCAGGCTCTCGGGCTCGTGCGCGAGCGGCAGCCCGGTCGCGGCGCCCACGACCTCCTCGCCGTCGAAGGCGCCGACGATGACGCTGTCCTTGGCCGCGGCGTAGGTCTTGAGATAGCGCTCCTCGTAAGCCTGCGAACCTTCGTAGAGATAGGGGAAGTCGCGGAACACCTCGATCCGCAGCCGGGCCAGATCGGGCAGGTAATGCTGCAGCCGTTCCCCGGTGAGGCGCTCGAGCCTGATCTCGCTCATGCCGTCCCTCCGACCTGGGCGATCCAGTCCTTGAGGTTGTAGTAGGTGGTCACGCGGGCGATTTTGCCATCGCGCAGCTCGAAGAAGGTGCCGGCCGGCAGGCGGTAGGTCTGGCCGTTCGCCGGCGGCAGGCCCTCGTCGGTGGAAAGATAGGTGCCGTTGACGATGAACTCGGCGGCGGCGCGCCTGCCGTCGGGGCTCGCCATGACGACGATGTCGGTGAGCTCTTCCCGGTAGCAGCGGTCCATGTGGGCGAGGAACCGACGGAACGCCTCCTTGCCGATCTCGCGGCCGCCCTGGTTGATGTCGTGCACCACGTCGTCGGTGAGGAGAGCCAGCATGCCCTCGCGATCACCGCGGTTGAAGGCTGCATAGTAGGCGTTGATCGTCTCGATGCTCATGCCGTTCCCTCCCGGTCGCGTGACGGCCCCCATGTAGGCGGCAGGGGCGGCAACCGCAATCGCGGAAGCGGCGCTCCATGAGCCGAGCCCGACAACGCGGTTCCCTCAGGCCCGGTGCAACTCGGCTTCCTCGTCGAGCGCCGTCTCGGTGTCGACGACCGTCTGCTCGAGCACCGGCAGGAGGTCGCGCCAGCTCTCGCCGGCGCGCGCCTTCCGCTCCATGGCCTCGGCCACCGCGCCGATCCGGGCGAGGCCGAAGCTGCGCGAGGTGCCCTTGAGCCGGTGCAGGAGACGTTGGGCCTCCTCGTCGGCCGTGGCCTTCAGCTTCTCGATCGCCTCACCCGCCTCCGCCACGGCCTCGCCCACGTACTCGTCGATCTCGAGCTCGCTCAGGTTGCGGGCCAGCCCTTCGATCATCTCGTGATCGAGGAGAGGGGCCGCCACGGGATCGGCCGGCGGTGCCGGCTCCTCGTCCAGAGGCTCCATTCCGCCGAGCTCGGTCTCCCCCTGTGCCAGCGAGGCCAGGAGGTGGGCGAGGCTCGTCCAGGTGACGGGCTTCGTGAGCAGGCCGTTCATGCCGGCCGCCATGTAGCGCTGGTGCTCGCTCGTGAACACGTTGGCGGTCAGCGCCACCACGGGTGTGCTCTGGTTTGGCCCCTCCTGCCGGCGCAGGAGCTGCACCGCTTTGACCCCATCCATGACCGGCATCTGGATGTCCATGAGGATGACGTCGAAGCGCTCCTCGATGCAGCGCTCGAGCGCCTCGAGCCCGTTGCCGGCAACGGCGACGTCGTGGCCCTGACGGCTCAGCATCTCGCGGATGAGTTCCTGGTTCAGCGGCACGTCCTCGACCAGGAGCACCTTCATCGCCGGCACCGGCGGCAGGGCCTCGCTGGGCCGCACCGCGGCGGCCTCGGGATCGCCGCGCATCAGCTCGAGCTCGACCCAGAACGTGCTGCCCCGGCCGGGGACGCTCTCGACGCCGATCCGCCCGCCCATGGCGTCGGTCAGGCGCTTGCAGATGGCGAGCCCCAGCCCGGAGCCGCCATAGAGCCGGCTGGTCGAGCGGTCAGCCTGGACGAAGGGCTCGAACACGCGCGCCTGCTGCTCCTGGCTCATGCCGATGCCGGTATCCTCGACCGCAAGGTGCAGGCGCACCTTCGGGCCGTCCTCGGCGAGCGCGCGCACGCGGATCGCGACGCTGCCCGTGGGCGTGAACTTGAGCGCGTTGCCGGCGAGATTGAGGAGGAGCTGCTTCAGGCGTCCCGGATCGCCCACGAGCACCGCAGGCACCCCCGGATCGAGCTCGATCGTGAAGGCGAGTCCGCGATCCCGTGCCTGCGGGCTCAGGATCGAGCGGATGTCCTCGAGCAGGCCGCTGATCTGGAAGTCGACGGCCTCGAGCTCGATCCGGCTGCCGAAGCGCATGAAGTCGAGGATGTTGTTGATGATCGAGAGGAGCTGCTCGCCCGAGGTGCGGATCGCGGCCACGAGCTGGGCCTGGCGCTCGGTCAGGTCCTCGAGCGAGAGCAGATCGACCACGCCGAGCACGCTCGTGAGCGGTGTCCTGATCTCGTGGCTCATGGTGGCGAGAAACTCGGACTTGGCCTGGTCGGCCTGCTCGGCCCGCCGCCGCGCCTCCACGGCGGTGCGGGCGCTCGCCCGCTCGCGCACGGCGAGGCTCACGATGATCCAGCCCATGCCGGCGAGGAGGAGGGCCACCCCGGCCAGCACCAGGCCGGTGACCAGGGTCTGCCGCCACCAGGCGCTCAAGATCTCGGTCTCGGAGGCGCCGGCCACGACCTTCAGAGGGTAGGAGGCGATCGGGTCGACATGGACCCAGTACGAGCGGCCGTCCTCGGTGATCCGCCCGGCACCGCTCATCGGCAGGTCCGCGAGGGAGAAGGGCGGGCGCCCGGCCTCGCCCTCGGGCCAGTAATTGCGGTTGCCGAGATAGATCGTGTCGGTGTCGTCCACGAGTGCCATGGGGCCACGCGCCCCCACCGATGCCTCGTCGAGGAAGCCGGCGAGATAGGCGGCGTTCACGGTCGTCACCACAGCACCCTTGAACCCGCCTGCCCGGTCGCGGATCGGCCAGCTGATCGGCAGGACGCGCCGGGTGGGCGAGACGTGCGGTGCCAGGATCGGCGGGCTGATGTAGAGGCCGCTCACCTCGCCCGAGCGCAGGAGCGCGAAATAGGGCCGGTCTCCGATATCGGTACCGATGCGGCCCGGCTGGGTCGAGGCCAGGATTCTGCCATCCGGCCCGGCCACGGCGAGGCCCTCGAGCTGCGGCAGCCGGGCGGCCTTCACGGTATGCTCGCCCAGGATGCGCCCAGCCAGCGCCTCGGGCGGCGTCTCCGGGGCGACGTCGCTCGTGAGCAGTGCCAGATAGAGGTCGACCGCATCGAGGCTCAGTTTGACGTGCTCACCCGCGATACGGGCGGCGTTGGCGAGATCGCGCTTGGTCGCCTGCACCAGCTTCCGCTGCTCCTGCAGCGCCGCATGCGTGCTGAGGCCGACCAGTACCAGCATGGCGACGACGTAGAGCATCACCGTCAGGAGAACGGGGCGGCCGGCCAGATGGTCCAGCACCCGGCTGGCGCGTGCACGCAGGCTCGAGGACGATGCAGCCGGGTGCCGAGCGTTCGCTGCTTCTGCCATCGTGGCGTCACCTTGCGGCCCGAGGCACGGTGCCGCAGGCCGCCATCACGGCCGCGCGCTCGGGAAACCCGAGAATGTCCGGCATGAAATCACGCGGACATGCCCTGCTGTCGTCTGTCGGGATCCGCATCGGCCGCTATCCATCAACTATTGCATGTCATGTAACGCCGTGACGCTGCCTCTGAGGTGTCATCGCCGTGGCAGCGATCATCTTTGGCCATCGCTTAGGCATAACAAAGGATGACGTTGGACCCAAGCGTGGCGAACAAGGCTGGACGTCATCCGCTCTGGCGGCGAGAGCGGAGCTGCGGCACAGTCGGGCCGGCGGCCCTGGAGCTGCCGCGACTTCGGCGGGACGGGAGCTGGAGGTGGGCTTCTACACGCGGGTCATTGTGCCGCGGCTGATTCACCGCGCCATGCGCGAGGAGATGCTCCTGCCGCTGCGCCAGCGCGTGCTCCAGGGTGTCGCTGGCCGCGTGCTCGAGATCGGTGTCGGCTCCGGGCTCAACCTCCCGCTCTACGGTCGCGGCGTCACGTCGCTGCAGGCCGTGGACCCGTCGCCCTATCTGCTCGGCCTCGCCCGGCGCACCGCCGGCTGGCTGCCCTTTCCGGTGATCCTGCTCGAGCAGTCGGCCGAACACCTGCCCCTGCCGGATGCCAGCATCGATACGGCCGTCGTCACTTGGGCCCTGTGCTCGATCCCGGACCCCTTGGCGGCGCTGCGGGAGGTGCGCCGCGTGCTGGCGCCGGGTGGTCAGCTCCGGTTCCTCGAGCACGGGCTCTCGTCCGTGCCCGAGCTCGCCCGCTGGCAGCAGCGCCTGACCCCGCTCTGGCGCCGGCTCGCCGGCGGCTGCCATCTCGACCGGCGCATCGACCGGTTGCTCGAGCGTGCCGGGTTCTCTATCGAGCAGATGGAGACCGGTCACCTGCTGCCCGGGCCGCGGCTGCTGACCTTCCATTATCTGGGCTCGGCTCGCCGCTGACGGAGCCGCGATCCGAGCCTTGTCGTGGGGACGATCGCCGCCGATAGTACGGCAGGTTGGGGAGAGGGGACGATGCGGGAAGTCACGGTGGCGGCCACGCAGATGGCTTGTGACGGGAATCGGGATCGCAACGTGGCGCGTGCCGAGGTCCTCGTGCGCGAGGCGGCCGGTCGCGGCGCCTCGGTCGTCCTCCTGCAGGAGCTGTTCGAGATCCCCTATTTCTGCAAGGACCAGTCGCCGCGCCATTTCGGCCTGAGCCAGCCTTTCGAGGGCAACCCTCTGATCGCACGGATGAGCCGGCTGGCATCCGAGCTCGGCGTGGTGCTGCCGGTGAGCTTCTTCGAGCGCGCCAACAACGCCTACTTCAACTCGGTGGCGATGATCGACGCCGACGGCCGGGTGCTGGGCGTCTACCGCAAGAGCCACATTCCCGACGGGCCGGGCTACCAGGAGAAGTATTACTTCAACCCCGGCGATACGGGCTTTCGCATCTGGCACACCAAGGTCGGCTGCATCGGCGTCGGCATCTGCTGGGACCAGTGGTTTCCGGAGGCCGCCCGCGTGATGGTGCTGATGGGCGCCGAGATCCTGCTTTACCCGACGGCGATCGGTTCCGAGCCACATGCATCGGGCTACAGCAGCTGCCGCCACTGGCAGCGCGTGATGCAGGGCCATGCCGGCGCCAACATGGTGCCGGTGGTCGCCTCCAACCGGGTCGGGACCGAGGCGGGCGAGAGCTGCGAGGTCACGTTCTACGGCAGTTCGTTCATCACGGACGGCTACGGCGAGATCGTGGAGCAGGCGCCAAGCACGGGCGAGGCCGTGGTGACGGCCTCCTTCGATCTCGACGAGCTGGCCCTGGCCCGTGCTTCCTGGGGTCTGTTCCGCGACCGCCGGCCCGATCTCTACGTGCCGCTGCTCACGCTGGACGGCCAGGATCCGGCGATGTGAGCGCCGGGCGTCAACCTCAGGTGAGTGCGTCGATCTCCTCGATCGACAGCTCGCCCGGCACCAGCGTCACCGGGATCCGGATGCGCCGGCCGAGATTGCCGAGGAGGAAGGTGACGAGCGGCCCTGGATTGCTGGAGCCGCTTGCGGTCGCGAGCACGAGGAGCGAGATCGAGGGCTCCTCCTGCAGCAGGGCGACGAGTTCGTCGGCGCGCTTGCCCTCGCGGATGTGCACGGCCGGCATGGTGCCGGTCTGCGCGAACACCTCGGCCGCCAGCGTCTGCATGCGCTGCTCGGCCTCGGCGCGTGCCTCCTCTTCCATCACCCGCTCCACGCCCAGCCAGTGCTGGAACTCGGCCGGCTCGATGACGTGGAGCAGCGCTACGCGGCCGTTCGTGTGCTGCGCCCGACGGCAGGCGTAGCGCAGCGCGTTGCGCATCTCCTCGGTCTCGTCGACCACGACGAGAAAGACGCGTGGCGTTGCCGGCCGCTGCTGCTCTGGTGCCGGCGAGGCGGGCTCGCTCATGGCTCAGGCCCTTCGGAACACGGCGTCGGCCAGAAAGCCCGCGGCCAACGCCATCAGAATCGAGGCCAGACCATAGAAAGCCGGGCGGTGCAGGGCGAAGTCGTAGAGGTCGGCCTCGATTCCCATCTTCGAGATCTCGAGCGTGCTGGTCTGCGCCCCCGTCACCTCGCCGTCGGCGAACTCGAACACCTGAACCTGATAGATGCCGGGTGGCACGTTGGCAGGGAAGGTGATCCGGGTGCGGAACAGGGTCTGGCCCAAAAAGCTCACCGTGCCCGGCTCGACCGAGTAGAGGCCCGCGCGCTGCTTGTTGCGGATCAGCGCCTCGCGGAACGCGGCGATCTCGGTGGGCGGCATGCCTTTGGCGTCGACCGGAGTGAGGCGCAGATTGTCGGCCCCGAGTTCGTGGCGGGTCAGCACGCCGGGGCTCGCGAGCTCGGCGAGCGGCTCGCTCGCCGCGACGGCGTAGAAGCTGGGCACGCCCTTGAACTCGAGCGATTCCGTGTTGATCCAGATCGGGCCGACCCGGCCCTTCCGGCGCACGGTCGTGTCGCGGGCCGGGCCGCGCACCACCACGGCGATCTCGCTCGCTCCCTGATGCGCGGCACCGTAGATCAGCACCTGGGTTCCGACGAAGGCGGTCGTGATCGCGATCAGCCGCGAGGAGAGATCGTAGACGAAGGTGGCGGATGTCTGCTGCGCCGGCACGGCGCCGAGCACGGTGCCGGCGAGGGCAGCCGCGAGCCAGGCCGACAGCCTCCCCGTCCGGCTCCGCCCGGCCGCAAGAGGAGTCGCGATATGGGACGCGCTGCTCACGGATGGACGCTGGAAGCGGCGCGCAGCAGCGCTTCCTCGACGGGCTTGCTTTTCGCGGACGGTGTCTCGCAGTAGAGCTGGTAGAGCTGCTGCAGCACGGCCAGGGCTTCGTCGGAGGCCACGGAGTAGTAGATCGTCTGGGCCTCGCGACGGGTACGGACGAGGTTGTCGCGCCGCAGGCGGGCCAGGTGCTGGGAAAGCGCCGACTGGCTCAGCCCGACCAGCCGTACGAGCTCGCCCACGGACTTCTCGCCGCCGACGAGCTGACAGAGGATGAGGAGCCGGTGCTCGTTGCTCATCGCCTTCAACAGCGTGCTGGCCTTGCGTGCACTCGCCTGCAATTTGTCCAAATTCATCTGACGCTCCTGCGACCGTCGGCTCGGGGGCGCTGCCGCCCACGCCTGGGAACACTGCGCCGCAGAGCAGGGTTCCAAGAATCCCTAGTATGAATGGGGCGTAATATCCAGTTGCCCTTTTGCGGGCAACCGTTGCCCGACGGTCATGGAGATCGTTCTCAGCGCACGTGCCGCGCGCCGGTGTCGGCGAGCGGTGCCGCGGCGCGCACGGGCGCCGGCAGGAACGGCAAGAGCCGGCCGGTCTCGAGGTGCTTCACGCCCCACCAGCCACCCGCGAGGATGGCGGCGAGCGTGAGCCACGAGCCCAGGCTCAAGGTCGCGACCCCGGTGAGGCCCTGGCCGATCGTGCAGCCCTGCGCCAGGGCGCCGCCGCAGCCCATGAGCGCCCCGCCTGCGAGGTGGCGCACCATGTCGTCGCGAGCCACGAAGGTCTCGAGGCGGATCTGCCGGCACCACAGCCCCACGGCGAACGCGCCCAGAAGCGTGCCCGCGACGAGGGCGACGGCGAAGCCCGGCCGGTCGCTGCCGCCCGTCATCAGCCACAGGAGGCTGTTGCCGACGGGGCCGACATAGGTGAGCGACTGCGGGTGTGCCGGCGTCATCGGGTCGGCGCCGAGCCAGCCGGTCGCGAGCCAGCCCGCCGGGACCAGAGCGCCGAGGGCGAGACCCGTCGCGATCTCGCCCGGTGCCCGCCGGAAGGCCGGATCGCGCAGGGAGAAGGCGAGCAGCGCCGAGGCGACGAGGAGCGTCAGCGCCACCGTCCAGGCGGTCGCGGGTAGGCCGGTGGCGGCGGCCAGGATCGCAGGCAGGCCCTGATCCTCGCCCAGAGGCAGCGTGCCGACGGCGCGCAGGCTCGCGTGCAGAGGGGCGAGCACGCCCAGGATGGTGGCATAGGTCGCGATCCCGGTGACGAGGAGCGCGGTCAGGGCCTTGAGGCTGCCGGTGCCGAGCCGGACGAGGTTGCGGCTGGGGCAGCCGCCCGCCAGCACCATGCCGAAGCCGAACACGAGGCCGCCCAGGACGGCGCCGAGCCAGAACAGGACGGGCTGGCGGTAGGAGGTGCCGGCGAGCGCGACGAGGCCGGCCCCGTCGAGGGCTTGGCTGCCGAGGAGTGCCATCGCGATCGCGAGCGCCCAGATCCGCAGCCGGCGCAAGCTACCGAACAGGACGGCATCGCTGATGCTGCCCATGGTGCAGAAATGGCTGCGCTGGACCACGGCGCCGAACGCGGCGCCGATCAGAAAGACGGCGAACGCCGTCATCGTCTCCGGCACGATCCCGAACACGGCGCCCATGAAGCTCGAGGCCTCGCTCCCGTTCATCCCTGCCATGCTCCGCACGTTCCCGGGCCGTCCACATATGACGGCGGGCGGCGGCGGTTCAAGGCAGGAGAGCGGCGCGGCTCTCCGGGAGCCACCCTCGACTCAGTCGGACTCGCTCGTGAAGGCCGGCCCGAGTCCGGCCTCGCCGTCGACGATCCGCCGGCACTGGCCCTCGAAGCTGGCACCGTCCTCGATCGTGAGCGTGCCGTGGGTGATGTCGGCGATCACCTTGCAGCCGCTCGCGAGCCGTACCCTGCGCGCCTTGATCGAGCCGCTGACGATGCCCTGGACGAGGATCTCGTCGGTCTCGATGTGGCCGACCACGTGGCCGGAATCGCCGATCGTCACGGCACGGCCCTGGACGTCGCCGTCGATGCGGCCGTCGATGTGGAGCTCGCCCTCGGTCGTGACGTTGCCGACGATGTGGAGATCGGCGGCGATGATCGAAGGAGCGGTGTTGCGTAAAGAAGGGCGCGGGCGGGGCGGTGCCGCCACGACGAGCGCCGTGCCGGTGGCCTCCCGGCTCTTCACCTGCTGCCTAGCCTTCAAGAACATGGCGCAGTCGTCTCCCCGCCTCGAGGAAGTTGGCTGGATCGAGCGGCTGGCCGTCGATCCGGATCTCGTAGTGCAGATGCTCGCCGGTGCTCCGTCCGGTGCTGCCCATGATGCCGACGGGTTCGTGGAAGTCGACTCGCTCGCCCACCCGCACCAGGATCTTCTTGAGATGCGCGTAGCGGGTGTGGACTCCCATGCCATGGTCGATCTCGACCATGTTGCCGTAGGCGCCGGCGGGCCCGGCCTCGACCACCCGGCCGGGGTTGGTAGCGAGCGCCCGCGCGTTCTCCTCGCCGCCGAAGTCCAGGCCCTCGTGCATCGCGCTCTTGCCGGTGAACGGGTCCTGGCGGACGCCGAAGCCGCTGTTCAGGCGGTATTGCGCCATCGGAGCCGCGAACGGGATCGACAGCAGCAGACGATGCAGGCGCTGCAGGCGGCTCAGATCGCCGGTGAGCCCGGGCTGCGAGGGGATGACCGGGAGCGGCGGGTCCTTGGCCAGCGCCGGCACGAGCGGGCCGCCTTGGCCCGCGCTCATGGGCGAGCCGACGCGCTGAATCATCCGGTCCACGTCCACGCCGGACCGCTCGAGCACGTTTTCGAGCGCACTCACGTGGTTGACGATCCAGGCCCGCAGGCGCGCCGTCTCGTTGCTCGTGCTCGAGCGCAGTTCGTCGAGGCGCGTCTCGAGCATGCCCACGCGCCAGCGCATGCCCTTCTCGCTCTTGCGCGCGAGGTCGCGCTCGCTCGTGACGGTCGCGAGCCTGGCCTCGAGCGCTGCGACCTGCGCCGCGAGCGAAGCCTTCTCGGCTGCGAGATTGCTCGCGAGGACCTCCTGCTCCCTGGCACCCTGGTGCAGCGCCTCCAGCCCTTTGCGGGTGGCGTCGCGCTCCTGCGCCACCGCCGCCACCTCGGCGCGGGTGGCATCCAGCTCGTGGCGGAGGGTCTCCTGCAGCTCGCTCAGGTGCGCGATCGTCTCGCGCTGTTGCTCGTTGATCGTTTCGAGGTCGGACACTATCCCGCGCAGGCGCCGGGCCTCGGCATCGCCACTCTCGCGACGCTCGTCGAGCGTGCGCTGCAGCAGCGCTATCTCCTCGGCTTGGCGCGCGAGGGTGCCGCGGGTCGCGAGATGGTCGACCGCGAGGAGCACGAGGCCGGCCAGCACGAGCGTGGACAGGCAGATCCCGAGGAGCTGATGGCCCGGCCGCAGGACGATGCTGCGATACTCGCTGCCGGAGCGCAGGTAGAGATGGCGTTCGCGAAGCATCCGTCCGAACGGCATGTTCGGCTGTCTCTTCAGAACGCCCGACATCCCTTCGACTCCGTCCGAGGCTGGTCTTGTCGCAGTCGCGCAACATGAAGCTGCACAAATGCAACAATACTCTACTTTAACGTTGGCGGGATTATGGTGATGTCGACGCCTTCCCACAAGCGGCGTAATATGCGGCGGTGCGAAAGGGTTCTGCCGCTCCACCTGGAATTCGGAAGCCGTCGCTCGTCTTCGATCGGGGAGAGATGCAGGTCGCACGGCTGCAGCGCCGGCGGCAGGACGTCTCCGGCCCGCGGCCGGGATGCGCCGTCGGGTCGCACGGCGAGGCCCGTGCCGAGGTGAGCCGGCCATGGGCCACAGTTCGACCCGCCAGCGATTTTCGCCTCGCGACGCGGCGCGATGCCGTATCGGCCCGGCCTTCTCAGGTGCGCTCGCGAGCGTAGTAGAAGGCCGATACCGCGCCGACCAGGCCCACGGTCGGCGTGACCACCTTGTCGAGGATCTTCAGTATGGCCTCGCTGTTGGCGGGGTCGAACGCGCCCACGGCCAAGGCGGCCAGGACCTCGACCGCGAACAGCCCCAAGAGCGCGTAGGCGAGCCAGGCGCGGGTGCGATCGAGAGGCGTCGGCGGGCTCTCCTGCGGCAGGATCAGGTCGTCACGGTCGGCGATGACGAACTCGGCCTCGGCTGGCCCGAGTCCGGCCCGATTCTCGCCGTCATCGTCCGAAGCCGCCATGCGCATGGCCCGACTACACCTCGCCGCGGCTGCTAGCGCAGCATCACCTCGCGCAGGCGGCGGTCGCGATCCTCGAGCAGGATGCGCTCGCCCCGTGCCTGTGCTTCGCTGAAGAACAGCTCCGTGCCGATCGCGCGCCGGATCATCTCCGCCGGCGTGAGGCCGCGCCGCTCGGCGAGCCTCTGGACCGCCTGCAGCACCTCGCCGGAAAGGTGGAAGGTCAACCGCTGTGCGTCCGGTGTCGTCGGCATGTCCTCGGTGCTCCTCCTCCACGTCTTCCATGATACCCAATCCGGCTGAAGCGTGCGCCAGCTTTCCGGCTGCCCCTGTCGGTGCGCTGCGTGTGCCGGGACAAGCGAACGCGGATCATCCGGATCCGGTACGAGAGAGCGGACCCGTCGGGACGCTCAAGGCTCGGCCAGGGCACGCCCTGCCGGCACGGTCAGCTCGCAGACGAGTCCCTCCGGCCGGAACTCGGTCCGCACCTCGCCGCCGAGCTCGTAGCGCAGCCCCTGCTCGATCAGGGTGTGCCCGAAGCCGTGGTGCAGGGGCTCCCGCACCGGCGGCCCGTCCCGCTCCTGCCAGAGGAGCCGCAAGGTCGCCTCCTGCCCGTCGCCCGCGGGCCGCAGCAGCTCCCAGACAACCTCCAGCCGGCCTTCGGGGGCGTTGAGCGCGCCGTATTTCGCGGCATTGGTCGCGAGCTCGTGCAGCACGAGGGCGAAGGTCTGCGCCGCCTCGGGGGCGAGCGTGAGGTCGGGACCGGTGGCCCGCACCCGCTTCCCGTAAGGCTCGAGCTCGCTCCTCAGCACCGCCCGCAGGCTGGCACCACGCCAATGGCCGGCGGTCAGAAGGTCGTGCGCGCTCGCGAGCGCCTGCAGGCGCTTCATGAAGGCCTCGCGCGCCTCCGTGAGCGTCCTCTGACCACCGAGGCTCCGGGCGGCGATGCTCTGGACGACGGCCAGCGTGTTCTTGACCCGGTGCGAGAGCTCCCGCAGCAAAAGCTGCTGGCGCGCCTCCGCCCGCTTGCGCTCGGTCACGTCCATGATCGTGCCGATGCCCCGGACCGGCTGGCCGGCATCGTCGAACAGGACGCGGCCGGTGGCGACCAGCCAGCGCTCGGTTCCATCGTCGGCGCGGCGGATGCGGAACTCGGCCGTGTAGCGTCCGTTGCCGGATGGCTCGTAGGCGGCGCGGTAGGCAGCGTTGACCCAGTCGCGGTCCTCGGGATGGATCAGACGGGAGAACAGCTCGGGATCGGGGGGCGTTTCGGGTGGCAGCCCCACGATCGCGTGGAACTCCGGCGACCAGCGGCGGGAGCCGGTCCGGACGTCGACATCCCACGTGCCGAGCCCGGTCGCCTCGACGGCGAGGCGCAGCCGGGTCTCGCTCTCGCGCAAGATCTCCTCGGTCGCCCTGCGCTCGGTCACATCCTGGAACACGACCACGCCGGCGGCGATCCGGCCCGCATCGTCGCGGATCGGCGCAGCGCTCACGTTCATGATGCCCAGCGTGCCGTCACCGCGTAAGAACCGGATCTCCTCGCCGTCCACCACCTCCCCGATCGCGATCGCGCGCGCGAGCGGCCACTCATGCGGCGCGTAAGGCCGCCCGTCGGGATGGAAGCCCCGATAGCCGGCATCGTAGGCCTCGATCGTCTCGGCGGCGACGAAGGGACGGCGCCAGATCCGCGCGACCTGCTCGTTGCCGAGGATGAGCCGACCCGAGGGTGCTTCGGCGACGATGACGCCGAGCGGCATGCGCTGCATGACGGCCTCGAGCAGTGCCCGATCCATGTCGCGCTCGTGGCCGAGCCGCTCGCGCTCGAACGCCGCAGCACGGCTCTCGGTCGTGTCCATCATGATGCCGGCCGCGCGTATCGGCCGGCCCCGGGCATCGCGGAACAGCCTGCCGCGGGAATAGACCCAGCGGATCCGGCCGTCGGGCAGCACGATCCGAAAGCTGTACTCGAGCCGGCAGTCGCCGGAAGCGAGCACCGTCTCGGTCAGCTGCTCGACCCGCGCCACATCGTCGGGATGGTAGCGGGCACGCAGGTCGGCGCGCGACAGGATGCGATCTTCCGGGTAGCCGAACAGCCGGGCCAGCCGGGGCGATGGTGCGAAGGTCGTGCCCGCGAGGTCGATCGCCCATTCGGCGGCGCTCGCGGCGTCGAGAGGCGTTTCGAGCATCTGAGCGCTCTCGCTGGTCTCGTCCACGGGCCGGATCTGTTGCAGCTTGGCCTCCAAGGGCGACGACTGTCCCCTGCTTCGTTCATACAGAGAGAGCGCGAGGACAGGAAGCCCGAGGCCCGGCCGGGGGCGCTCGGATGCTCGCGCCGAGGCCGAAGGGGCTGGCTCCTTCCGATGAGCGATGGCTGCCTGACACCGGCAGGGCGAAGGCTCGGCAGGCATGGAGGAGCATGAGGATCGGCCAGCTCCCAGAGGAGCAGCCGTCGTTCAGGAGGCGGAAGAGCACGGTCGGACATGGCTGTCCACACCGCCGAGGCTGTGGATCGGTTCCGTACCGGCTGCCGCGGACGTCTCGAGATGGGCGGCGCATGGTGCCGGCGAAGGGACTCGAACCCCCAACCTCCCGCTTACAAGGCGGATGCTCTGCCGATTGAGCTACGCCGGCAAGCGCCGCATCACGGGGCGGACGCAGAGTGCACCATAGAGAAAACCGGGTCGGAGCGGAAGCCGCGCGGTTCAGGCGTCGTCTTCCGGCCAGACCGGCGCGCGCTTGCTCCTGAACGCGTCGAGGCCGGCCGCGAAGTCCCGGCCGAGCGCGTTTTCGACGATCACGTCGGTGGTGAAGGCGTAAGCCTCCTCGAGGCCGAGCTCGAGCTGGCGGTAGAAGGCGCGCTTGCCCAGCGCCAGGACCCGCGGCGACTTGTCGAGGAGGCGGGCCGTGAGTGCCGCGATCTCGGCATCGAGGGCTTCGGCCGGGACCACCCGGTTGACGAGGCCGAGACGCAGCGCCTCGCGCGCGTCGATGAAATCGCCCGTCAGCAGCATCTCCATGGCCGGCTTGCGCGGCAGGTTGCGCGAGAGCGCTACCATGGGTGTCGAGCAGAACAGGCCGTATTTCACGCCCGAGACCGCGAAGCGGCTGTCCTCCGTGCAGACGGCGAGGTCGCAGGCAGCGACGAGCTGGCAGCCGGCGGCAGTGGCGATCCCGTGCACGCGAGCGATCACGGGCTGCGGCAGGCGGGTGAGCTTCACCATGATCCGCGAGCACTGGTCGAACAGGGCGCGGATCGGCGCCTCGCGCAGGTCCTCGCCCATCTCCTTGAGGTCATGGCCGGCGCAGAACGCCTTGCCGTTGCCGGCGACGATCACGACGCGCGTGGTGCTGTCGGCGGCGATCCGGTCGACCTCCTGCTCGAGCGCGGTCAGGAGGTCGCGCGAGAGGCTGTTGAAGGCTTTGGGCCGGTTGAGGGTGAGGCGGGCGACGCCGTTCTCGTCCGCCCGCAAGAGAAGAGGCTCGTTCTGTCCGTCCATCACCGATCCTCGAGTGCCGGTCACGCGATGAAGCCTTCCTCTTTGTACCAGGATGCCGTACGGGCGAGGCCTTCGTCCAGGCCGATCCTGGGCTGAAAGCCGAGCCGGGTCCTGGCCTTCGTGATGTCGTAGGCGCGATTGTTGACGAAGAACTCGACCCGGCGGCGGTAGATCGGCGGGTCGATGCCCAAGGGGCGGCAGATCCGCTCGCAGAGATCGCTCAGCGCCAGCACCGGTCCCGCCGGGAGCTTCAGGATCTTCTGCTCGGGATGGCCGGTGAGCCGGCCGATCTTGTGGATCAGCTCCCCGAGCGTGGGGCATTCGTTCCCGGCGATGATGAAAGCCTCGCCCGAGATGCCGGGGGTGGTGCCGGCGAGGCGGAAGGCCTCGACCAGGTCGTCGATGAAGATCATGTGGTAGTGCGGGCTGCCGTCGCCCAGGAGGATCACCCGGTCGCGGGCGGCGAGCTTGAACAGCTTCACGAGCCGCGTGTCGCCGGGGCCGTAGACCGGGGCCGGGCGGATCACCACCACCTCGGGACCGCCGCCGCGGCGGGCACGGTCGAGGGCGAGCTGGTCGCCCGCGGCCTTGGTGATCTCGTAGATGCCTTCCGGGCGGATCGGCGTCGCCTCGTTCGCCGGCGCGCCCGTGACGTTGCCGTGGATGCCGACCGTGCTGCAATGGACGACGCGGCGCACGCCGTGACGTTGCGCCGCTTCCAGCATCAGCCGCACGGCCTCGACGTTGACCTCGCGGTAGCGCTCGTCGGAGAGGCTGGGCTCCCTGAACGTGCCGGCGATGGCGTAGACCGTATCGACGCCGGCCACCGCCCGCTCCACCGCGGCCGCGTCGGTGATGTCGCCGCGCGAGACCTCGGCGACGGAAAGGCCGGCCCTGGCCAGCTTCTCGGGCTCGCGCGCCAGCACCCGCACGCGCTCGCCGGCCGCGAGCAGGTGGTGTGTCAGGGCGCCGCCGATGAAGCCGGTGGCACCGGTGACGAGCACGGTCATCGCGCGGCTCCGGCGGCGGGGGCGAGGGCCGGGGCCTCCTCGCGCTGGCGCAGCACGCGGCCGGGCACGCCCGCGGCGACGGCGTAGGCGGGCACGCTTCGGATCACGACGCTGCCGGCGCCGATGACGGCGCCCTCGCCGACCTCGACTCCGTCGAGGAACGTCGCACCCATGCCGATCAGGCACTTGTCGCCGATCCGGATCGGGCCCTTGGTCCAGCGTGTCTGCTCGCGCTGCAGCATCTCGCTGCCCGCTGTCGTGCCGGCACTGCGCACGGTCTGGAACACGCCGCCCGAGAGCTTGCAGCCGCCGCCCATGACCACGGCCCGGCCGATCTCGACTCCGCCTTGGGAGTGGATCACGGTGTGCATGCCGATGTCGCTGTCCGCGCCGATCGTGATCGGCCCGATCTTGGCCTGGATCGACACGCCGCGCCCTAAGATGACGCGGTCGCCGATCGTGACCCCTTGCGGTCCGGCACCCCGGCCGTCGAGGACGCAGCCGTCGTCCAGGACCACGTTGTCGCCGAGCGAGATCAGGTGCGCGTTGCGGATGACGAGGTCGCGGCCGAACACGACCCCCTTGCCGCAGCGGCGGAACAGGCGGGGATAGAACAGCTTGCGCAGCACCAGGCCCAAGGCACCCGAGACCCGGCCGAACAGCATGGTGATCAGCTCGTAGCGGGCGAGCTGCCAGTAGGAGGCGCCGGGGCCGACGACGAGGTCGGCGTAGCGCCGGACCGCGGAACGGTCGCCGGAGAACAGCTTGCTGCGGATGTAATCCTGTTCGTCGAGCTGCTGCACGTGATTCTTTCCCGGCTTCGAGCGCGCGGCAGCGCTTGAACCACGGGCGGCGTGCGCGTGCAAGCTTCAGGGGCGGCGGCGCAGTATGTGGAGCGCCTGGTAGGTCATGACGGGCTCGTGCGCCTGGTTCAGCACCGTATAGGCGATCCTCACCGTGCCGCGGTCGGGCCTGCTCGCGGAGGCGCGGCTCTCCAGGACCTCGCCTGCCACCTTCAGAGTGTCGCCGGGACGCACGGGCCTGAGCCAGCGCAGCTCGTCGAGACCAGGCGAACCCAGGGAGGCGGCATTGATGATCCGCTCCTGGTAGATCAGGCGGAACGAGATCAGGAGCGTCTGGAAGCCGCTTGCAATGATGCCGCCATAGGGGGAGGCTTCGGCTGCGATCTTGTCGATGTGGAAAGGCTGCGGGTCGTGGTCCCAGGCGAAGGCCAGGATCTGCGCCTCGCTCAGCGTACAGCCCGCGGTCTCGAAGCGCTGGCCGGGGATGAAATCCTCGAACCACAGATCGCGCACCATGCCTCTCCTCCCTGGCTTCGGGCGGGGAGACTGCCCGCGCCGATGGCGGCGCGCAAGATCTCCTCAGGCGGCGAGCGCGGCGGCGCCAGCCTCCAGAGGCTTGCGCAGGATGCGGTAGGCCAGAGACACGCCCGCGAGATCGAAGCAGCCGTCGCCGACCTCGCGGTAGCCGAGGCTCCGATAGAAGGGAACGGCCTCGATGAGGGCCGGCACCACCGCCTCGACGAGCCCGGCCGCGGCCATGGCGACCTCGACCCGTTCCATCAGCGCGCGGCCGATGCCGCGGCCGGCGTGGTCCGGGTGGACGAAGACCGCCCGGACCCTGCCGGCGCCGGGTCCGGCCGGCTCCCAGCCGGCGCCGCCGACGGGCCGCCAACCCTCGAGCGCCAGCAGATAGCGCCCGGACCAGATCAGCTCGGCCAGGCCCGGCGCCGGGCAGCAATACCAGGCGGCCAGCTCCTTCCCGGTGTAGTGGCCGCAGCCGACCCCGGCTACCGCCGCGCGCTGGAAGGCCAGGATGTCGGCGTGATCGATCGGCACGGCCAGCCGGAAACCGATCCCGTTCAGCATGGTGCGCCTCGCTCGTCCCGATGGCGGAGGTGGCGACCCTAGGGCAGGACGGTGCCCCGATCTGTGCGCGCCGTCACAAACGGCGGCCGAGATTGACGAGCGCCACGCCCGCGACGGTGAGGACCATGCCGAGGAGCTCGAGGATGCCCAGCCGTTCGCCGAAAAGCGGCCAGGCGATCAGCGCCGTGGTGGGCGGCACCAGGAAGAACAGGCTCGCCACGCGCGAGGCGGCGCCGCGGCGCAGCAGGAGATAGAGGAGCGTGATGGCGCCCAGCGACAGGACGAGGACGAGCCAGAGAAGCGCGAAGACGAGCTCACCCGTCCATGCGATCTGCCGCGTCTCGAACAGAAGCGCCAGGAGCCAGCAGGCCACGGCCGAGGCCGCGAACTGGACGAAGTTGCCGCTGCGGAGATCGTGGCCGGAGCAGAAGCGCTTCTGGTAGAGCGTGCCCACCGTGATGCCGGCGAGAGCGGCGAGGCAGGCGAGCGCTCCCCAGGCATCCGAAGCACTGAGACCCAGCTTCCGGGCGAGGACCAGAGCCACGCCACATAGGCCGAGGCCCAGACCGGCCCAGGTGCTGGGCCCGACGCGCTCGCCGAGGAGAACGGGAGCCGAGGCAGCGACGAGAAGCGGCTGCAGGCTCACGATCAGCGCGGACAGCCCGGCCTCGAGCCCGAGCCGGATCGCGACGAACACGCCGCCCAGATAGACGCCGTGCATGAGGAGGCCGGCGACGGCGAGATGCAGGATCTCGCGGCCGTGTCGCGGCCAGGGAGCGCGGGCGAGGAGTGCTGCCGGCCCCAGGATCGCGGCCGTGAGCGCGAAGCGCAGGGCGAGGAAGGTCAAGGGCTCGGCATGGGGCATGCCGAGCCGGGCGCCGATGAAGCCGGTGCTCCACAAGAGCACGAACAGGCCCGGCACGAGCCGGAGCCAGACCCCGCCTTCACGGTGCGCGGGCGGGGGGACGGGGCCGGCCCGAGGCGGGAGCGGACGGCTCATTCGGGCAGGGGAGCGAACAGCGCGTCGATGTCCTCCTCGGTGAAGCTCAGGCCCGCAGCACTGCCCGAGAGCACGCTGTCGACGAGGGCCTGCTTCTTGGCCTGGAGCTCGACCATCTTCTCCTCGACCGTGCCGGACGAGATCAGCTTGTAGACGAAGACGGTCTTGTCCTGGCCGATGCGGTGCGCCCGGTCGGTGGCCTGCGCCTCGACCGCCGGGTTCCACCACGGGTCGTAGTGGATGACGGTATCCGCACGGGTCAGCGTCAGGCCGGTACCGCCCGCCTTGAGGCTGATGAGGAAGATCGGTACCTCGCCGTTCTGGAAGCGCCTGACCGGGGTCTCGCGGTCCTTGGTCTGGCCGGTGAGCTTGACGAACGGGATCTTGGCCGCGGTCAGCGCCTCGTCGATCAGATCGAGCATCTCGACGAACTGCGAGAACACGATGATGTGCCGCCCGGCCTCGACCATGTTGGGCAGCATCTCCATCAGGAGCTCGAACTTGGCGCTCGTCACCTCGCTGCCCTGGCCGGACTTCAAGAGCCGCGGATCGCAGCAGACCTGGCGCAGTTTGAGGAGCGCCTCGAGGATCGCGATGTTGCTGCGCGCGAGGCCGCGCTGCTGGATCTCCTCGCGCACACGCTGGTGCATGGAGAGCCTGACGCTCTCGTAGAGGTCGCGCTGCGCCTCGGTGAGCTCGATCTCGCGCACCACCTCCTGCTTGGGCGGCAGCTCGGCCGCGACCTGCTCCTTGGTGCGGCGCAGAAGGAAGGGCCTGACGCGCGAGGCGAGGAGCGCCTGGCGAGCGGCATCACCCTCCTTCTCGATCTGGTTGCGGAACACGCGCCGGAAGGTCTCGCGGTCGCCCAGGAAGCCCGGCATCAGGAAGTGGAACACCGACCACAGCTCGCCCAGATGGTTCTCCATGGGCGTGCCCGAGAGGGCGATGCGGTGGTCGGCCTGGATCTGGCAGGCGGTGCGGGCGAGCTTGGTCGCCGGGTTCTTGATCGCCTGCGCCTCGTCGAGGACCACCATCCGGTAGCGGTGGGCGAGGAGCAGATCCTTGTCGCGCAGCAGCAGCGCGTAGCTCGTCAGCACGACGTCGTGGCTGTCGATCTCGTCGAACAGCTCGCGGCGCTCGTTGCCGTGGAGCACCAGCACCTCGAGGTCGGGCGTGAACTTGCGGGCCTCGTTGCGCCAGGTGGGAACGAGGCTCGTGGGCGCGACGATGAGGCAGGGCCGGGTGAGCCGCCCCTGCTCCTTCTCGGCCAGGATGTGAGCGAGCGTCTGGATCGTCTTGCCGAGGCCCATGTCGTCGGCGAGCACACCCGAGAGCCCGAGGCTCGCCAGGAACTGCAGCCAGGAATAGCCTTCCTCCTGGTAGTGCCGCAGCTTGGCCTTGAGCCCCTTGGGCGGGGCTGCGGCCGGGATCTCGCTGGTGCTCGCCAGCCGGCGGGCGAGATCGCGCAGCATCTCGCCGCCTTCCCAGCGGAGCGCGCCGTTGGGCAGCGCCGTCTCGATGGCGGTGAGCCGGGTCATCTCGGCGCGCGACAGCTTGATCCCGCCGTCGCGGGTGATCTTGTGGCTCGCGAACAGCTCGTAGAGCGCTTCCAGCATCGCCTTCAGGCGATAGGCCGGGATCGGCAGGAGGCGGCCGTCGGGGAGCGTGCCGTAGACGCAGTCCTCGCCGAACTCCTCGAGTGCTGCCGGCGTCATGTCCTCGGGGGCGCGCTCGAACAGGTCGAGCAGGATCGGGAGCAGCGGGACGCGCTCGCCGTCGACCTCGATGCCAAGATCGAGCTCGAACCAGTCGATGCCGGAGTCGTTGATCTCGACCTTCCAGGAATCCGCGGGCTGGGCGACGCGGTAGGGATACTCGTCGCTGAAGGTGATGCGCCAGCCTTCCTTGGCGAGGTTCGGCAGGTCGCGGTGGTTGAACTCGACCCACCGCATCGAGACGTCGTCGTCCTCGTCCTCCTCGAAGGTGAAGTCCTGCCGCTGCTCGTCGTTGGCGAACTTGCCGAGCCCGGTGGGGCCGAGCGGCTGCAGACCGAGCGCGTTCAGCCGCTCGACCATCTGAACCTCGTAGAGCGTGTCGCGCGGCAGAACGAGGAGACGGTTGTCCTTGACGTGGTTGATCTCGGTGCGGCCGTCCTGCCAGCCGACCTCCGCGCCGGCATAGTCGAACGAGACCCTGGCGAGCGGCAGGTCGACCTCCTGCTCTTCGCGCTTCCAGCCCATGCCGCGCGAGATCGTGACCCGCGGGCAGTGGAGATGGAGGACCGGCGTCGGCCTGACCTCGAGCCGCTCGCGCTTGCGCAGAGGCTCGGGCAGGGGCAGGGCGGCGGCGCTGGGCTGAAGCTTCTGGCGGACGAGGGTCGCCACGGCCGCGGGCACGGGCGGCGCCTTCAAGAGCAGGCGCGCCACGCGGTACGGCACCTTGGTCTCGATCGGCCCGCATTCGTGCTTCTCGAGATCGATGTACCAGGGCTCGCCCAGGCTCACGACCAGGATCTCGTCGCCGCCTTGCTCGAGCTCGCAGACGGCGTGCTGCTGGCCTTCGCTGTCGAAGCGCCAGCTGAAGCGGCCGGGCCGGGGCTCGCCGGCCTTGAGCGCCTGGCTCTGGCCGTTGCGCCAGTGACAGCGGCCGGTCTCGAGCATGCGGCGGAGCGTGTCGCCGTCGCCGGCCGTGCCTAGCCGCTTGGTCTGGGCGTTGCCGCCACCCAGGAGCCGGCCGATGACCTGGTCCTCGATACCGACGAAGGAGGCCGGATCCTCGGCGACGAGGTTGGAGATCGCCAAGGGATGCTCACGGCCGTAGAGCCCGCCGCGCAGGCGGCGCGCCCGGAAGGTGCTGACGGCGACGGGCTGGATCGAGGCGGTGTCGCGCCAGAGGCGCTGGGCGGGCTCGAGGATGTAGAGCACACAGTCGTCACCTTCGCCGGCCTGGCCGCTGGGCAGCGAGCGGGAGGTCTGGTTGACCGAGGCGATCCAGGCCTCGAGCTCGCTGTCGATCGCAGCGCTCACCTCGTCGGCTTCAGGTGCCGCGGCCTCGTCGAGCGCCGCCATCAGCGTGGCGGCGGCATGCTCGCACTCGGAATAGACGAGGCAGGTGCAGGTGCTGGTGAGCTTGATCCGGCCGCCGCGACCATTCTGGATGTTGATGCGCGTGATGTAGGGCGACCTGCGCTCGCTGCGCACGCGGCCGGTGATCGAGCGCCCGTCCCGCTCGACGTTGATCTCCATGACCGCGCTCTGCTCTCGCAGCGATTCGGCCTTGTGCCAGGTCGACGGCGGAAAGAGACGTTCCAGGTCAGTCCGTGTAAAGGCAAGCATAGGCCTGTTTTACTTTTTGGAGTTGTTGTTGTCGGCAGTTAGTGGTCGAGAAAACGCCTCCGGCTCGGCCATGGCCCGCCGGGCTCGTCCGAAGACGTCTGCCACTGCACTTCCATGTTCACCCGCTTGTTGCGCATCCCAGCCAACCTCAGGTTCAGCAGCGGGACGACAAACTGAAACGTATACACGACAAACCGCAAGTTTTGGCAACCTCCAAGGCGACACGGTCGCAGGGTTGAACCCGCCATCAGCGGATGCATCCAGCGGCTCCGGCCGCTTCATGCGTCAGCATGCCGCACCTTGGAACGGGGATCCGCTGCATCCTCGCTGCCCGGCAGGATCAGTTCCGCCCGTAGGCCACCCAGCGAGGAGCGCGCGAGAACGATCTCGCCATCGTAGATCTGGGCAATGTCCCGCACAATGGAAAGCCCCAGACCGCTGCCCGGCACACGCTCATCGAGTCGCATGCCGCGAGCGAACACGGCCTCACGCGCCGCCTCGTCGAGGCCGGGACCATCGTCCTCGACGAGGAGATGCAGCCGCCCATCCTCGATTCGAGACGCCACGCGAACCCGCGACCGCGCCCACTTGCAGGCGTTGTCGAGCAGGTTCCCGAGCATCTCCTCGAGGTCGGCCGCCGCCCCCAGAAAACCATGCTGCAACGGGACGACAGTTTCAATCACGATCTCGTGAGCAGTTGCGACGGGGCCAAGAACGCGTACCAGAGCGTCGACACTGGCCGCGACCGGAACAATACCTCGATGTGCCCGCTGATGACTCTGGGCGCGGGCGCGTGCGAGCTGGTGCTCGATCAGTGTCTGCATGCGGGCGACCTGCTCGCGGATCGGGGCGCCCGCTTCGCCCAGCCGGTCGGCCTCGAGCAGGAGAAGCTGCAGCGAGGTCTTGAGCCCGTGAGCGAGATCACCGGCCTGCGCCCGCGCCCGCTCGAGCAGCTTGGTCTGATGCTCGAGCAGCGCGTTGAGTTCGTCGACGAGCGGGCTGACCTCGATCGGAAAGCGGCCTTCGAGCCGGTCCATCGCACCGGAGCGTACCCGGGCCAGCGCTGCGCTGAGCCGCGCCAGCGGCAGGAGGCCTACCTTCACCTGCAGGCTCGAGGCGGCGAGGAGCGCTGCCGCCAGGATGGCGAGGTCCAGCGCCAGGAGCCGGTCGAACCGGCCGGTCACGGTCGCGATCTCGGCCGTGGGCAGCGCGACCGCGACCCGGATCGGGGCGTTTGGCGTTTCCTCGAACCGGACGAGCCGCTCGAGCACGCGCACCGTGCCGAGCCCCTGCACCGTGTCCTCGTGCCGGTGCAGATCGCCCGCTGCCGGCGCATCGGGCTCGAGCGAGAGCGACTGATCCCAGAGCGAGCGCGAGCGCAAGGCCGGCCCGCCCGCGGGCTCGACCTGCCAGTAGCGCCCGCCGTAAGGCGTGCGGAATCGGGGATCGCCCGGCGGATCGACGAGGATCACCGTGCCGTCCGGCTGCCGCTGCAGGCCGGCCGTGATCTGGTTGAGCTGGACCAGGAGCTCGGCATCGTACTGGGCGGTGACGTGGTTGCGGAACAATGCCGAGAGGACGAGCCCGGTGCCGAGCACGGCGAGCGTGATCAGCACCGCGGCCGCGGCGAGCAGGCGCAGCCGCAGCGAGCCACCGCTCCCGGTCACGCGGGTGCACTCAGGCGGTAGCCGAGGCCGCGCACGGTCGAAATCGCCTCGCGGCCGAGCTTCTTGCGCAGGCGACCGATCAGGACCTCGATCGTGTTGGAATCGCGATCGAAATCCTGGGCGTAGACGTGCTCGGTGAGCTCGCTCTGCGAGACGATCTGGCCGGGGCGGTGCATGAGGTAGGCGAGAATGCGATACTCCAGGGCGGTGAGGGTCACCGGAGCGCCGTTCAGGGTGACGCGCGCGGTACGGGTGTCGAGCTCGATGGCGCCGCTGCGCAGGATCGGGCTGGCATGGCCGCTCGCCCGGCGCAGGAGCGCCCGGAGCCGGGCCAGGAGCTCCTCGGTGGCGAAGGGTTTGGCGAGATAGTCGTCCGCACCGGCGTCGATGCCTTCGACCTTCTCGCGCCAGCTTCCGCGCGCGGTCAGGATCAGGACGGGAAAGTTCCGGCCCGCCGCCCGCCAAGCGCGCAGAATCGAGAGCCCGTCCCGCTTGGGCAGGCCGAGATCGAGCACGACGGCATCATAGGGCTCGGTGTCGCCCAGGAAATGGGCCTCCTCGCCGTCGGCGGCGCGGTCGACCACGTAGCCGGCGTCGGTCAGCGCCTCCTCGAGATGCCGGCCGATGCCGGGCTCGTCCTCGACCACCAGCACACGCACCGCGCTCAATCCTTCCCTTTGCCACGGCCCCGCTCGCCGGGCGCTGCCGGCAGCACGGCGCGGGTCGCGGCGTCGATCCAGATCTTGCCGATGATGCCGCCGGGGCTCAGCGTCTCGACCTGGTAGACCCAGCGCCCGCCGAGCTCCTTGAGCTCGATCTCGAGGATCGTGCCGGGCCGGGCGCGCCGGGCGATCGCCAGGATCTCCTCGAGCGGCGCTATCTCGCCTCGGCGCAGCGCCCGATAGGCCCGGTCCTGATCGTGATCGTCGTCATCGGCCAGGGTTGAGCCGGCGGCCAGCACCGCCAGCGCCAGTGCCATCATCAGGAGCCGGCGGCTGCGCATGATTCTCCGACCTCGAGCAGGGAGCGGCAATCTGCTCCTCTGAACGCGGGCACCTGAACGGCACCTGAACGGCTCGTTCACGCCTCGCTCAGATCAGGGCCGCTACAAGCCACGCCGTCAACCGGACCCGATAACGCAAGGAGTCGACGATGCGTGGAATTGGCTTCGCTCTCGCCCTGGGGATCGCGATTTCGGGCGCAGTGCCCGCCTTCGCCGCCGAGCTGTGCAAGGAGCACCCGAAGGACCAGTGGCTCAAGCCCGAGCAGATCAAGACCAAGGCCGAGGAGCTGGGCTATCAGGTGCGCTCGGTCGGCGAGGACGAGGGCTGCCTCGAGGTCAAGGGCGTGAACAAGGAGGGCAAGAAGGTCGAGGTTTACTTCGATCCGACCACGGCCGAGGTCGTGAAGACGAAGGGAGGCTGAGCATGAGAGCGCCGGCCGGTCCAGCCGCGGCCGAGGTTCGGGTCTGGGACCCGCTCGTCCGGCTGTTCCACTGGAGCCTCGTCGCCGCCTTCTTCACGGCCTTTCTCGCCGAGGAAGGCGAGACGCTTCACGACATGGCCGGTTACGTGGTCCTGGGCCTGATCGGCTTTCGCCTGGTCTGGGGCTTTGTCGGCCCGAAGCATGCGCGCTTTGCGGATTTCGTGCCGACCCCGCAGCGCCTCGTGGCCTACCTCGCCGGCCTCGTGCGCGGCAGGCCCGAGCGCTATCTCGGCCACAACCCGGCCGGTGGGGTCATGATCCTCCTCCTGCTCGCGGCCGTCCTCGTCACGGCCGGCAGCGGCTGGCTCATGACCACCGACCGGTTCTGGGGCGTGGACTGGGTCGAGGAGCTGCACGAGGTCGCCGCCTACGCGACCCTGGCCCTGATCGGCGTGCACATCGCCGGCGTGGTGGTCAGCAGCCTGCTCCACCGCGAGAACCTGGTGCGCGCCATGATCACCGGCCGCAAGCCGGCCCTGGCGGGCTGACCCGAGCGGAGCGCCCGTGACGGGCGCTCCGCTCAGATCCCGGTGGAGAGCCGCAGCAGGCTCACCGCCGGCGGCCTGCCAGGCAGGTCGAGACGCGACACGCGCGGTGCCGCCTGCGCCACGATCCGTCCGCCCCGCAGCACGAACAGACGCGCGGCCTTGAGCCGGATCGCCTCGATCGGGTCGGCGGCCTCGAGCACGACGAGATCGGCGCGACAGCCGGGCTCGATGCCGTAGCCCTCGAGGCCCATGATCCGGGCCGGCTCGGTCGTCACCGAATCAAAGCAGGCGCGCACAGCGTCCAGGCTCGTCATCTGACCGACATGCACCGCCATGTGCGCGACCTCGAGCATGTCGCCCGAGCCGAACGAGTACCAGGGGTCCATGACGCAGTCGTGGCCGAAGGCGACGGTCACACCGGCCGCCTTCAGCTCCGGTACGCGCGTCATGCCCCGGCGCTTGGGGTAGGTGTCGTGCCGGCCCTGGAGCGTGATGTTGACGAGCGGGTTCGCGATCGCGGCGACGCCGGCCTCGGCGATCAGCGGGATCAGCTTACTGGCATAGTAATTGTCCATGCTGTGCATGGAGGTCAGGTGCGAGCCGGCCACGCGCCCTTGCAATCCCAGGCGCTGGGTCTCGTAGGCCAAGGTCTCGATGTGGCGCGACAGCGGGTCGTCGCTCTCGTCGCAGTGCATGTCGACCATGAGGCCGCGTTCGGCCGCGATCTCGCACAGCTCCGCCACCGAGCGGCGCCCGTCCTCCATGGTGCGCTCGAAGTGCGGGATGCCGCCCACGATGTCGACGCCGAGGTCGAGCGCTCGCAGCACGTTCGCCCGCGCACCGGGATAGCGATAGAACCCGTCCTGCGGGAAGGCCACGAGCTGGAGCGTGAGATAGGGGGCGACCTGCCGCTTGACCTCGAGCAGCGCCTCCACGCCCACGAGCCGGTCGTCGCAGACATCGACGTGGCTGCGGATGGCGCCGATGCCTTGTGCTACCGCCATGTCGCAATAGGCCAGCGCGCGCTCGATCACCGCCTCGTGGGTGAGGAGCGGCTTGAGCTCGCTCCAGAGCTGGATGCCCTCGAGCAGCGTGCCCGAGCGGTTGAGCCGCGGCAGGCCGAGCGAGAGCGTCGCGTCCATGTGGAAGTGGCAGTCGACGAAGGGTGGCGTCACCAGCCGGCCCGAGACGTCGAGCTCCTCCTGCCCGCGCGCGTCGATGGCGGGCCCTACGGCCTGGATCAGGCCGTCCTTGATGAGGATGTCGTGATTCTGCCGGCCGTCCGGCAGATTGGCGCCGCGCAGGATGAGATCGGGCTGCAAGGAAGCAGTCTCCTACAAGGAACGCTGCCGGACATGTTGCCGGCTCCATCAACGGGCGCGACGATGGCGGTTTGCCAGGTCGCGAGCAAGATACCGTCGGTGCCGATGCGCGGGTAAGATCCTTCGAGATGGTGTGGACGGTTTCAGGGTGCGCGGACCGAGACGGCGAGACCCTGCCCCGTGGCGCGCTGGATCGGGGCCCGATCGAAGGTGACGAAGGTCTCGCCGTCGGCCGCCAACCCGTCGAGAGTTCATGCTCTCCAGCTGACGGGTGGTCCTTCGTGCTTCGCGCAACCGCACACGTCTCGATCCGGCTGGGCGGCCAGGGCTTCGTGCGCCGCAGCACGACGACTTCACCTTTATCCTCGACCTCGAATTCCGTGCCCGCCTGCCGGGCCGGACAGGGTCAAGGTCGCGCCCTCGGCGCGTTCAGCGCTGACCCTTCAGATAAGGCCGCATCAACGCCAGCGGATAGGCGGCCCGGCGCGAGACCAGGACGAGCGCCAGAATGCTCAGGAGATAGGGCAGCATCAGGAAGAGCTGGTAGGGCACGGCGCCGCCCACGACCTGCTGCAGGCGGACCTGGAAGGCGTCGAACGCGCCGAACAGGATGGCACCCAGAAGCGCCTTGCCGGGGCGCCAGGAGGCGAAGACGACGAGAGCGATGCAGATCCAGCCGCGGCCGTTGACCATGCCGAAGAAGAAGGCGTTGAAGGCGGAAAGGGTGAGAAAGGCGCCGCCCACGGCCATGAGGGCACTGCCGAAGACGACCGCACCGATCCGCAGCGCGTAGACGTCGATGCCCTGCGCCTCGACGGCGGCCGGGTTCTCGCCGACGGCACGGATCGCGAGGCCCAAGGGCGTGCGGTAGAGCAGCCAAGCGAGCCCCGGCACGAGGGCGAGTGCGGCGAGGGTGAGGGCGGTCTGCTGGGCGAGGACGGGGCCGATCACCGGGATGCTCGCGAGCCAGCCCTCGGCCAGAGGCGGGAAGGGCTCGATCCGGGGTGGGGTCGAGACGTTGGGCAGCAGCACGCGGTAGGTGTAGGAGGCAACGCTCGTGCTCAAAAGCGTGATGCCGATGCCGGTCACGTGCTGGGATAGGCCGAGCGGCACCGTGAGCAGGCCGTGGACGAGTCCCGCCAGCATCCCCACCGAGGCCGCCAGCGCCACGCCCGCCCACAAAGGAGCCCCCTCGTAGACCGCGAGCCAGCCCACCATCGCACCCAGCGTCATGATGCCTTCGATGCCGAGGTTGAGGACACCGGCGCGCTCGCAGATCAGCTCGCCCAGCGTACCGTAGATCAAGGGCGTGGCGATTCGGAGCGTCGCCGCCCAGAAGCTCGCCTGGAGGAGGATGTCGAAGGCTTCGGTCATCGGCGCAGCCGGTAGCGGGTAACGAGGCCGGCAAGGAGCATGGCGAGCAGCGAGAGCGCCACCACGAGGTCGGCGATATAGCTGGGGACACCCACGGTACGGCTCATGCTGTCGGCGCCCACGAACACGCCGGCGACGAAGATGGCGGCCAAGACGACGCCCAAAGGGTCGAGCTGCGCCAGCATGGCGACGACGATGCCGCTGTAGCCGAAGCCCGGCGAGAGGTCCTGGGTGAGATAGCCCTTGAGGCCCATGACCTCGCCGGCCCCGGCGAGCCCCGCGAGCGCTCCCGAGATCAGCCCGGTGCGCAGGAAGACGCGCGCCACCGGCATGCCGGCGAAGCCCGCAGCCCGCGCGTTGCTGCCGACGGTGCGGGTCTCGAAGCCCCAGACGGTCCGCTCCATGTAGAGCCAGATCAGGGCGGCGGCAGACAGCGCCACGAGGAAGCCGGCATGGAGCCGGGTGCGCCCGATAAGGCGCGGCAGGGTCGCGGCATCGACCATGGGCGCCGATTGCGGCCAGCCCAGGCTCATCGGGTCCTTCATCGGCCCTTCCAGCATCATGCCGACGAAGAGGAGTGCCACGAAGTTGAGGAGCAGCGTGGTCACGACCTCGTCGACGCCGAGCCGGAGCTTGAGCCAGGTCGGCCCGAGCATGAAGAGCGCGCCGGCGAGAGCGCTCGCGGCCAGGGCCAGCGGGATCAGGACGGGCGGGGCGAGGCTCAGGGCACCCGAGCCCAGCGCCACGGCGACGACCGCTCCCAAGTAGAGCTGGCCCTCGGCGCCGATGTTCCAGAGCCGCGCGCGGAACGCGACCGCGGCCGCGAGCCCGGTCAGGATCAAGGGCGTGGCGCGGGTCAGGGTCTCGGTGAGCGCGAAGGGCGAGCCCAGGCTCGCCACCGCCATCTGCCGGTAGGCGGCGAGCACGTCGGCTCCGGCGAGCGCGAGCGGAATCGCCGCCAGCGCCATGGCGAGCAGGATGGCGGCCACAGGCGATGCCACCACGAGCCAGCGCGGCGGGTGCGCGCGAACCTCAAGCCGCATGGCGGACCTGGCCGGTCATGAGAAGGCCGAGCTGGCGGATGGTGACACCGGTCGCCGGCATGGTCTCGCTCAAGCGCCCCCGGTACATGACGGCGATGCGGTCGGAAAGGCGCATGAGCTCGTCCAGGTCCTCGGAGATCAGGATGATGCCGGCCCCGCGGCGGCGCGCCTCGAGCAGCCGGCCGTGGATGAAGGCGACCGCACCCACGTCGAGCCCACGCGTCGGCTGGTCGGCCAGGATCAGGCGCGGGGAGAGCTCGAGCACGCGACCCAGGAGCAGCTTCTGGATGTTGCCACCCGAAAGCAGGCCGATGCGCTGGCCCGGTCCCTCGCAGCGCACGTCGTAGGCCCGGATCAGCTCCCGCGCGTGCTCGACGAGGCGGCCGCGGCGCAAGAATCCCAGCTTCTGGAAGCGGCGGCTCTTATAGGTCTCGAGCACCAGGTTCTCGGCGATCGGAAGGTCGGCGACGATCCCATCGCTCAGCCGGTCCTCGGGTGTCCGGCCGATCCCGGCCGCGATGAGCGCCCGCGGGCCGCCAGTGGGCCAGGGTCGGCCCTCGAGCCGGATCTCGCCGGCGCCGGGCCGAACAAGGCCCGCGAGCAGGGCCGCGAACGTGCGCTGGCCGTTGCCGGACACGCCGGCGATGCCGACGATCTCGTGCGCGTGGACGGTGAGGTCGATGTCGGCGATGCCGCGGCCACCGTGGGGGCCACCCGGCACCTCCACATCGGCGAGCTCGAGGAGCACGCGGCCGGGGGCGATCGACTCGCGCCGCGGCATGGCGACGGCGCGGCCCACCATCGCCTCGGCGATCATGCCGGGGCTGGCATCGGCCGTCGCGAACTCCGCCACCTTGCGGCCGGCGCGGAGCACGGCCACGCGACGGCACAAGCGCACGACCTCGTCGAGCTTGTGGCTGATGAACAGGATGGCGAGGCCCTTGGCACTCAGCCGCTCGAGGGTGAGGAACAGGCGCTCGGCCTCCTGCGGCGTGAGCACCGCCGTGGGTTCGTCCAGGATGAGAACCCGGACATCGCGGTAGAGCGCTTTCAGGATCTCGACCCGCTGCCGTTCGCCGACCGAGAGGCTGCCCACGGGCGCATCGAGCGGCACCTCGAGGCCGGCCGAGCCCATGAGATCGGCGAGCTTGCGCCGCGCCGCCTGGCGATGGTGCTTCGGCCGCCAGAGCGGCTCGGTGCCGAGCACGATGTTGTCGAGCACCGAGAGGTTGCCCGCGAGCGCGAAATGCTGGTGCACCATGCCGATGCCGGCGCGAAGCGCCGCATGCGGCGAGCCCGGCGGCAGCGGCCGCAGGGCACCGGAAGAATCGGCGACGAGCACGGCGCCGCTGTCGGCCACGTAGTGGCCGAACAGGATGCTCATGAGCGTGGTCTTGCCCGCACCGTTCTCGCCAAGGAGGGCCAGGATCTCGCCCCGCCTCAGCTCGAGGTCGATCGCCTCGTTGGCCAGAAGCTCGCCGAAGCGCTTGCTGATGGCCTCGAGACGAAGGACGACCGGCGCCGGCACGGGAACGGCGGCGGCCCGGATCACTTGGTCGACTTCGGCTCGCTGTCGTCGATCGCGATCTTGAGGCTGCCGGCCTTGATCGCCGCCTCCGTGGCCTTGACCTTCTCGATCACGGCCGCAGGGACGAGATCCTCCTTCATGGGCGCCACCGAGCAGCCGCCGACGGCGAGGTTGCTCAAGGGCCCGTAGTTCTCGGCCTGGAACGAGCCGCTCGCCACCGCCTTGACCGCCTTGTCGATCGAGGGCTCCATGTGCCACAAGGCACTCGCGACGACCGTGCCCGGATACTGATCCTGCGTGTCGATCACGTTGCCGATCGCCTTGACACCACGCTCCTTCGCGGCATCCGAGACGCCGAAGCGCTCGGCGTAGAGGATGTCGGCTCCCTGGTCGATCAGGGCGAACGCCGCCTCCTTGGCCTTGGGCGGGTCGTACCAGGAGCCGATGAACGAGACCGAGAACCGGACGTTCGGGTTCGCCTCCCTGGCCCCTGCCATGAAGGCGTGCATGAGGCGGTTGACCTCGGGGATCGGGTAGCCGCCGACCATGCCGATCAGGTTCGACTTCGTGAGCGAGCCGGCGACGAGGCCGGTGAGATAGGAACATTCCTGGATGTAGTTGTCGAACACCGAGAGGTTGGGCGCTTGCGGGCCGAAGCTCGAGCCCAGGAGAAAGGACGTCTTAGGGTAATCCTTGGCGACGGCGCGGGCGGCGCGCTCGACACCGAACACCTCGCCCACGACGAGCTGGTTGCCGGCCTCGGCATATTCGCGCATGACGCGCTCGTAGTCGGTGTTGGCGACGTTCTCCGACCACTTGTACTTGATCTCGCCGCGCGCTTCGGCCTCTTTCAGAGCTTTATGGATGCGGCTCACCCACTGCTGCTCGACCGGCACGGTGTAGACGCCGGCGACTTCGATCGGCGCCGCCTCGGCGGCGCCGATCGTCCAGCCGAGAAGCCCGGTGGCGAGCATCGTCGCGAGCAGCAGCGTGCGCCTGGAAAGTGGGTTCCCCATCGTCGTCCGCTCCGTTGCCGGCACCGGTCGGGCGTGCCGGGCCATCGTTCTCGGCTGCGATGTTGACGCGCCGTCCTTGCCTTGGAAAGAGTGAAATCGCCGGCCGGCACCGGCTCAGGTCGAGGTCGCCTTCGCGGCCGCGACGGCCTGCGCTCGCGCCAGAGGATGAAGAGGCCCGAGCCTATGATCAGTGCCGCACCCGCGAGCATGCGCGGACCGGGCACGTCTCCCCAGAAGACGAAGCCGAGCGCCATCGCCATCGGGATGGCGCTGTAGCGGAACGTGGCGACGAACGAGAGATCGCCCATGCGCAGCGCCGCCACGAACGCCACGTAGCCGCCGGCAGCTCCCAGCGCCGCAAGGGCGCACAAGGTCACGTCGATTCCGTCGAGGGCGATCCACGTGCCGCCCAGCGCCGTGGTCACACCACCCAGCGTGACGCAGATGGCCGTGGCCAGCGCCGCCGTGCCGGATCCCACCTCGGGCGAGATCTTGCGGGTGCAGACGTCGCGCGCGACGCTGATGGCAGCGGCGGCCAGCGCCAGGAGCGAGGCGAGCTGCCAGGCCGAGGGCAGGCCCAGGACCACGAGCACGCCCAGGAATCCCACGAACACGGCCGCCCAGCGCCGCGGGCCCACGCGCTCCCCGAAGAAGAGGGCCGCTGCCGCCGTGAGCAGGATCGGGGCGGCGAAGTAGAGCGTGTAGGTGTCGGCGAGCGGCAGGGTCGCGAGCGCCGCCAGGAAGGCGAAGGTGACGCCGAGCTCGCCCAGAGCGCGCAGGAAGGTGAACCGGTCCGGCCGGCCGATGCGCAGGCCCAGGCGCGGCAGGAGCGCCAGCATGAGCACGACCACGATCGTACCGCGCAAGGCGATCAGCTCGCCGATGGGCGCTCGGGCGGCGAGCGTCTTCATGAAGGCGTCGTTGACGCAGAACGACGCCATGGCCGCGATCATCAGGAGCGCAGCGCGCAGATTATGGGCGGCGGTCGGCATGGGCCCCGCTCAAGGTTCAGGCCGGATGCTCGATAGCCGATTCGACCCGTCGAGGCCAATCCCGAGACCTTCCGTGCCGCTCTTGCCGCGATGCCCGGCCACAAGCCGCGGCCGCTCTGGGCGGAGCATGGCGAGGCCGGCCGCGACGACGACGGCGGTGCCGAGGAACACCGGCGGGTCGGGCACGTCGCCCCAGACCAGAAAGCCGATCAGGAAGGCGAGCGGCACGGTGACGTAGCGGAAAGGTGCGGTGAACGACACGTCGCCCGTGCGCGTGCCGGCGACGAGGCAGGAGAAGGCGACGCTCACGAGCACAGCGCTCGCCGCGAAGCCGAGGAGGCCCTTCCCGTCCGGGAGCGCCCAGCCGAAGGGAAGAGTGCCGAGGCTCGCCACGGCCGAGAAGCCGATCGTCATCAGCGCTATGGCCTCGGTCGGCACGGCGGGCCGGACGAAGCGGGTGACGAGGTCGCGGGCGGCGATCAGTGCCGCCGCAGCCAGCACCCACGAGGTGGCGGGATCGAAGGCAGCGCTGCCCGGCCGCAGGATCACGAGGGCGCCCGTCATGCCCGCGGCCACCGCCGCCCAGCGCCGGGGACCGACCTTTTCCTCGAGTAGAAAGGCGGCGAGAACCGTGAGCAGCACGGGAAAGACGAAGAGGACCGCGGTCGCCTCGGCCAGAGGCAGCGTCCTCAACCCTTGAAAATAGCACAAGGCGGTGCCGAGCTCGAGCAGCGAGCGCAGCCAGGAGGCACGATCGCTCCAGGGCAGGCGCACGAGCTCCGGCCGGCGACGCAGCCGTGCCGCCACGACGAAGAGCAGAGCCGCCACCACGCCACGGCAGAACAGGATCTGGCCCGGCGGGTAATGCTGGGTGAGCAGCTTGACGATCGCATCGCTCACCGCGAACAGCGAGACCGCCGCAGCGGTGAGCGCGGCGGCGCGAAGGTTGGCCTGGTGGTCGGTCATCGCGTCCGTGCTGTCCGGGGCGGCTTCATCCCTGACTTTCCGCCACGGCCGTGCTCACGACAAGTGTCGGGGTCGCATGGGCGCGATGCGCCGGACCTCGATCTCGCCGGCGGCCCCGCCTGGTTGCCGGCAGCCGTCGCTGCCGGGCGGGTGGGCGCCCGGCGTGAACCAGACATAGTCGTAGAGAACGCCTATGGTCGGCATCTCGCGGACATGCTCCACTTCGAGCAGGGCTATGCTCACCGTGCGGGCTCCCGGCCGCAGCCGCTCGAGATACCAGGGCGCGCCCCAATCCTTGCGCACGCGCGCGCGGTCCGCGATCAGCACACCCCGGTTCCGCCCGGCGACGGCCGCGAGCCGGTCGGCAAGGCCGGCATCGCGGGCGCGCTCGACGCCAGCGAGACGGGTGAGCAGGTCCTGGCCGAGCTCACCGCAATAGGCGGCGGCGATCGTCCGCTCGAGAGCCGCCGCGAGCAGCGGCGGCAACGGCCGGTCGAGTCCGGTCCGCACGACGAAAGCTGCCGGCAGGGCGCTCGTGCCTCCAGCCATGACCGCAGCCACACTGCTCCCCGGCAGGCCGGCGGCGACGAGCTCGGCGCCGGTGCGCCGTGCCACGGCCAGGACCGCCCCGTACGTGTCGAGCGGCGCGTCGCCCCCTTCGAGATGCAGCGCACGGCCCAATGCCGCGAGGTCGTCGTGACGGTGCTCGACCAGAACCGGCTGCTGGTCGGTCTCGATCACCTCGAAGGCCGCAGCCGCGAGCGGCCTTCGGCCCGCAGCCGCGATCAGCAGCGCTTCCAGCCGGCGGTGGTCGAGATTGTCGCGGCTCTCCCCGATCAGCACGAAGTCGGCCTCGGCGACCCTGGCGAGAAGCTCCTTCTCACCGACCGGCCGGTTCTGCGCCGTGTCGTGAATGGAACCGGCGAGCGGATGCCGCGCTCCATAGGCATGGACCCATTCGGGCGAGGACTGGCAGGCGGTGAGCAAGGCCAGCAAGAGAACCACGGGTGTCATGATGTGCCTCATGCGTGCCGGGCCTTTCGCGCTGCCCGCTCCGGGCAGGAGCCCGGACGGGGTCGGATGGACGCAGGCCTTTTACCATCCCGCAACGCGACGCTGCAGCCCCGGCCCGATGGGCGCGCCGCCCACGATGAGCCTGCTCACGTTTCGGTGGAGCGCGCTTTTGCGCATCTTGCATCCGGTGCAGGAAAACCGCTATCGCAGCGTAGGATTCATACCGAAGCACGGGGAACGGACGAACGTCCAGCGCATGCGCCACCCTCTGATGGAAGCCGGCCGATGACCGGCTGGCTGATCGTTGTCGACCGCCTCTCCGACCTGCCGGCCGCGGTCTCGCGCTACCCCGCCATGACGACGCGCGACTACATCATGCAGCCGCGCGCGACCCGGCGCTCCGCTCCCAAGATCCTGAATCTGTCCCGGAGCTACGGCTACCAGACCATGGGCTACTACTGCTCGCTGCTCGCGGAAGCGCGCGGCCATAAGGTGGTGCCCACGGTGACGACCGTGCTCGAGCTGTCGCGGCGTGCCTCTTACGTCTACGCGCTGGCCGAGCTCGAGGAGACGCTGAACCGGACGATCCGTCACCTCGCGGAGCCGCCCACGGCCTCGTTCCGGCTGTTCATCTGCCTGGGCCACGCCGACGATCACCGTTTCGCCCGCTTCGCGCGCCAGCTCTTCGACTGGTTCCGCTGCCCGATCCTGGAAGTGTTCGTGAAGGCGGGCGACACGTGGCGGGTGCGGAAGATCGCTCCCGTCTCGATCAGCGAGCTGGGCGAGGAAGGGAAGGCGCAGCTCGCTGCCGCGATCGAGGCCCATTTCCGCCAGCCCTGGAAGTCGCCCAAGGCCAAGACCGCCCCCCGCTTCACGCTCGCCGTGCTGCTGGATGCCAAGGAGCAGCTCCCGCCTTCCGATCTCCAGACGATTCGCCATTTCGAGCGCATCGCCGAGCCCATGGGTCTCGGGGTCGAGGTGATCTCGAAGCAGGATTTCGACCGGATCGCCGAGTTCGATGCCCTTTGGATCCGCGAGACCACCAACATCGACCACCACACCTTCCGCTTCGCCAAGCGCGCCGAGCAGGAAGGGATGCCGGTGATCGACGATCCGAGCTCGATCATCCGCTGCACGAACAAGGTCTATCTCGCCGAACTCCTGCAGGCGAACGGCGTGCCGACCCCCAAGACCGTCGTCATCTCCTCGGCGAAGGAGCTGGAAGGGCTGGAAGTGCAGCTCAGCTATCCCATGGTCCTGAAGATCCCGGACGGATCGTTCTCGCGCGGTGTGGCCAAGGTCGGCAACCGGGCCGAGCTCGAGCGCATGGTGCGCGGCATGCTCGAGGACTCGGATCTGATCTTGGCCCAGGAGTTCATGTACACCGAATATGACTGGCGGGTCGGTGTGCTCGACGGCGAGCCCTTGTTCGTCTCGCAGTACATGATGGCGCGAAAGCACTGGCAGATCGTGCGCCACACCGAGAACGGCAAGCCGGTGGAAGGCTCGTTCAAGACGCTCGCGGTCGCGGCCGCGCCGCGCGAGGTGGTCGAGATCGGCGTGAAGGCGGCACGGCTCATCGGCCGCGGCCTTTATGGCGTGGACATCAAGATGAACGAGCGTGGCGTGTTCGTCATCGAGATCAACGACAACCCCAACCTCGTCCACGACGTCGAGGATACGGCCGAGCGTGACGAGCTCTGGCGCCGCCTCGCCGGCTGGTTCCTGAAACGCCTGCAGCGCGCCGAGGAGGGCTCGGCGCCGGTGGGCCTAGCGGCCGTGCCGAAGGCGGGGTGAGCGGACGGCGAGCGCTGCCGCGAGCGCCGCGAGCGGCAGCAGAGCCAGGAGCAGCGCTGCCGCGGCGGCGAGGCGGCGATCGCTGCCGAGCGCCAGCGTCAGGGTCTCGGTGGTCAGTGTCGGCCAGCGTCCGCCGCCCACGAACACCGTCGGCAGGTACTGGGCGACGCTGACCGAGAAGCCCACGGCCGCCGCCACCAGGATCGGCCGGCGCAGGAGCGGCAGCTTGATCCGCCAGAAGACGCGTGCGGGCGCTCCCCCCAGCACGGTACCGGTCGCGAGGAAGCGCGGATCGAGGGCGAGATAGGGATCGTGCAGCATCAAGAGCACGTAAGGCAGCACGAAGACGAGGTGCGACCAGAGAAGACCCGGGAAGGTCGCATCGAGCCCGAGTCGTACGAAGAGGACCTGCAGGCCGAAGAGAAAGCTCACCTGCGGGATCAGGAGCGGCGCGTAGGCGAGCGCCAGGACCCGCGCCCGCGGCTTCGGGCCGGTCCGCGCCTCGTGCTCGAGGCAGGCGAGGACGAGCCCGAGGGCCGCGAGGCTCGAAAGCGCGGCGAGGAGGAGCGTGGTCGCCGCCGGCCACGAGAGATCCTGCGCCACGGCGGCCCAGCTCGCGAGCTGGAGCTGCGACGGCAGGGCGGCCGGAAAGCGCCAGCTTCCGGCCACGGACCAGAGCAGGAGCGCGCCGAGACCGAGGATGCTCGTGCCGAGGACGCCCGTGAAGGCGAGACGGCCGAGGAGGCGGAGCGCGCGCTCGAACGAAGGGCTGGGGCCGGCGAGGAGCCAGGACCGGCAGAGCCGTGCCAGCACCGTCTCCACCGCGCGCCAGGTCCCGATCGCGAGCAGAATCAGCCCGAGCTGCAGCACGGCGCCGGCCGCCGCCACGAGCCGGAGCGCGAGGTCGGGATCGTTGAACCAGCGCAGGAGCTGGACCGCCAGCACCGGCGGCGCCGTGGGGCCCAGGACTACCGCCATGTCGACGACCGAGAGCGCGAAGGCGAGGACGGCATAGAGCGGCAGCCGGACCTGCCCATAGAGCTGTGGCAGCACGAGCTTGAGCCAGGCCTCGGCAGCGCCGTAGCCGAAGGTTCGGGCCACGGCGAGCCGGCCTCCGCTCGCGATCTGGCTCTCGGCGGCGATCAGCGCCAGAACCAGGAACGGGCATTCGCGCAGCGCGAGGCCGAACGTCAGGGCCAGCCCGAAAGGGTCGTTCAGCGTGAGAAGATCGGGCGGCCGCTGCCAGCCCGTGAGCCAGGGCGAGACCAGCCGTGCCGCGAAGCCCGAGGGAGCCACGAGAAAGGCGGTGCCGATGGCGCTCGCGAGATGCGGCACGGCGAGGAGGAAGGGAAGCGTCAGCCGGAGCGGCCTCGTGCCCCGCCGCTCGTGGCTTGCCGCCACGATGAGCACGGCGCTCGCGAGCGCCAGCACGGTGGCGCCGAGCCCGCTCGCGAGTGTCAGCACGACACCGCGTCCCACCCCCGGCGCGGCGAGGAGCTGCCGCCAGGGCTCGAGCGAGAGCTGCCGCACGTCCAAGGCCGGCAGCCAGCCGAAGGCGGGGAGGATCGTGCCGGCGAGCCCGGCCGCGACCGGCCCCAGGAAGAGGGCGATCGTCAATGGCGGAGCGAGGCGCAAGAACGGGCTTCGAGCGCTCGCGACCGGCATCAGCGCGCGTAGCGCTCGGCCCAGCCGCGCTCGAGCAGCTCCATCCAGGACGGATGCGGCTCCGGCAGGGCCGGACCCAGCCGGTCGGGCGGGAGCGTGGCGGGCCCGAGCGCGAGCCCCTCGAACCGGACGCGGTCGGCCGGCGAGAGGGCCGCGAGGTCGAGCACGGTCGGATCGCCCCACACCCGCACATCCTGCTTCCTCGCCTGCGCTTCCGGTTCGAGCAGGAAGTTCGCCACCACCATCGCCCCTTCCTTGTGCGCGGCGTTGAATGGAATCGCGACGAAATGGGTGTTGGCGATGGTTCCTGCCCGGAAGACGAAGCTGCGCACGCTCTCGGGCAGGCGGCCGGCGAGGATCAGGCTCGAGGCTTCGGCCGGGTTGAAGGCCATGGAGAAATCGACCTCGCCGTCGTCCAGGAGTCGGTGCAGCGCCTGGCCCGAGGCGGGATAGGTGACGCCGCCCCGCCAGAGATGCGGCTGCACCCGGTCGAGCCAGCGCCAGACCGGTGTCGCCAGTGCCGCGAACGCGTCCGCGTCCACGGGCTGCTGCAGCCGGGCCGGATCCGGCACGGCCTCGTAGAGCACGTGCTTCAGGAAGGTCGAGCCGATGAAGTCGGGCGGAGCCGGGTAGGTGAAGCGGCCGGGGTGTGTCAGGGTCCAGGCGGCGAGCTCGTCGAGCGAGGCCGGCGGGTCCGGCACCCTGGCGCTGTCGTAGAACAGCACGAACTTCGCCATGCCCCAGGGGCTCTCGTAGCCGTCGGTCGGGATCGTGAAGTCGACGAGGGTGGTGGGCTTGCCCCCGGTGTCGACCAGCCGGAAGTTGGGCAGCATGTCCGTGAACGGGCCGAACAGCAGCCCCTTCTCCTTCATCGCCCGGAAATTCTCGCCGTTGATCCACAGGAGATCGACCGTGCCGCCCTCGGTCCGGCCCGCCTCCTTCTCGGCCAGCACGCGCGCCACCGCCTCGGCCGTGTCGCCGAGCTTGACCTGGACGAGTCCGACATCGAAGCGCGCCTTGGTCTCCCGGCCGACCCAGGCGATGTAGTCGTTGATCTGCGGCGACCCGCCCCAGGCGTTGAAATAGACGGTCTGGCCGCGGGCGCGGGCGAGGACGTCCGCGAACGTTTCGGCGGTGGCGCCGTGGAGCGGCAGCAGAACGGCCATGAGGACGAGGACGAGGCGCATGTCCCTCTCCCGCGGATGGCGGCCATCGGCCCGGCACGCGAGGCTAGCGCCGTGCCGGGCCGCGCGACAGCCTCATGTCGCATCGCCCGAGGAGAGAGGACTCGTGCTAGGGATGGAGCCGCGGGCAGAAAGCCGGACATGCCGGCGAGCCCGGGAGGAGCGCTTCATGACGAGCGAGCTCGAGGCCTTGGGCGAGCACGTGGCGATCGCGACCGGCAGCGATCGCGAGCTCGACCGCGAGCTCGACCGCGTGCTGACCGGCGATGCCTCGACGACGCCGCCGGACTACACGGCCTCGGTCGATCGCTGCATCGACCTCGTCCATCTGGTGCTGCCGGGCTGGGCCTGGCATGTCGGCTGGGACGCCAGCGGCATCCTGCCTTACGCCACCTTGTGCCGGGGCCGGCAGCGGGTCGAGGCCAGAGCGCCGACCGTGCCCCTGGCGCTGTTGCGCGCGCTGGTCCGCGCCCGTAAGGAGCTCGCCCGACACGAGCGGTGAAACCGCCGATCGGGTCTGGCCCGGCCGCGAGGAATTCTTTACCATCCCCGCCGACGCCTCGGTCGCAAGGCAGCCTGATGGTGTGCGCAAGAGCCGACGATCATGCCGATTCGCCGTGAGCTGCGCTGGTTCTACCCGATCGACTGGCCGCAGATCAGCCGGGAGATCCGGTTCGGACGCGCGCGCGGCCGCTGCGAGAGCTGCGGCCGGCCGCACGGTCAGCTCGTGATCCAGCTCGACGACGGACGGTGGTTCGACGAGGCCGCGCGGTGCTGGCGCGACGACGCGGGCCGGCCCGCGGCCTGGCCCGACATCGTCGAGTTCACGGCGGCGGTGAAGAGGCGGATCGTGCTCGGCACGGCACACCTCGACCACGACCCGCAGAACTCGGCCGTCCGCAACCTGCGCGCCTTGTGCCAGCGCTGCCACCTCCGCCACGACCGCGACGAGCACCGCCGCCGCCGCCGGCTGACCTGGCTGCGGCGCCGGGCTCTGGGCGATCTGTTCCTCGGCCCCTACCGCCTCTGGTAGGGGCTCAATCCTTTCTTAACCCGTCTGCTCTAGCCTCGGGGCTCGTGAGCGACGAGGTGCGGGAGGCGGATCGGGCTGCCCCGCCGTCGCGAGGAGGCTCGTATGCAGGCACGGCTCGAGATGGATCCCGGCGGCGTTCGCGACGCACGGCGCCGGCACGGTGCTGCGCTCGTCACGGCGTTCGCAGCGTTCTTCGTAGGGCTCGGCCTTGCGGACGGCACGGCGCTCCGGCCGGTGCTGGCCGCAGCCGACCCGGGTGTCGCTCCCGATGCTATCGGCCAGACCCCTGCGGCCGCGCAGCAGCCGGCCCAGGCGGCAGCCGCGCCCACGAGCCGGCCCGCCATCGTCGAATCGAGAGGCAATCCCGCCTTCGATGCCGCGCGCGAGCGGTTCGCGCGTGCGCTCGGCCACGAGCCCGCGGGCTCGGGCGGCGAGATCGGCGACCGGCTGCTCGTTCTCGACAGCAGCCTCGCGAACCTCCTGGTCGAGCGGCACTGGCAGCCGCCGGGGCAGGCCGGCGGCAGCCCGATCGAGCGGCTCCGCACCATGGTCGAGATCGCCAAGGGGCTGCAGCTTCCGGTGTCCGTGGGCGTGATGCAGGCGGCCTTCGGCACGCCGGCCGAGAACGATCTTCTGGAGCTCGACCGTGCGGTCGCACAAGCGCGCCAGGCGCTCGCGGCCCGGCCGAACGATCGGGCGCTCGTGAGGCTGCGCGACGAGCGCAAACGCGCCCTCGAGGCGGCGCTGGCTCCTCTCCCGGTGTTCCGCAAGTCCGGTCGCAACTGGGCGCTGGCCGATCTCGACGTCGACCGGAACGGTGTCGTGGACGGCAACGACCTGACGGCGCTCGAAAGCCGACGCGACATGGCCGCACGCGAGCCTGCCGCCGCGACGGCGCCCGCGACCGCCAAGGCAACGGAGTGATGCCGATGCAGCGACGCAGCACCACCGCGCTCTTCGCTCTTGCTCTCCTGCTCGCCGCCTGCGTCGGCACGAAGGACGACGGCTCGCCGCTGAGCCACGCCGACCTGCGCGACGCCGACGTCGCGATCGCAGCGCGCGCCATGCAGCAGGCACTCGAGACCCTGCCGGACGGCCGCCGCCTCGACTGGAAGGGCTACGTCGGCACGGGCGGCAGCTTCAAGCCCTTCCGCACCTATGTCAGCACCGGCGGCTATTATTGCCGCCAGTACACGGAGGAGTTGCATCTGTACGATCGCACCAGCACCTTCAAGCACGAGGCCTGTCGCGACGAGCAGGGCCGCTGGATCTGGCTGTGACACCGGCGGCCCCGATGTCCGACTGGCGTGGCTTTTGCGGCGTTCCCGCCGCCGCGTGGTGAAGGTTGCGGTCACGTCCGTCGAGGTGGTGGCGATTCGGGCTGGGTCTGCGGGGGCCGTCGGTCGGGTGGCCCGGGGTGGAAC
>NZ_JBBLZC010000081.1:0-781 GCF_037908215.1 Benzoatithermus flavus
CGCGGCAGCCCGCTCATGGGCTGCCGCGCCCGGTTTCTCCCGGTGCCGGGCTCAGGCCATGTACTGGCCGCCGTTGGCGGAGAGGGTCGCGCCGGTGATGAACCCCGCGTCCTCGCTCGCCAGAAACACCACGCAGCGCGCGATCTCCTCCGGCTCGCCCAGGCGGCCGACCGGGATCTGCGGCAGGATCTTGCTCTTCAAGACGTCCTCCGGCACCGCCTTCACCATCTCGGTGCCGATGTAGCCCGGGCAGATGCAGTTGACCGTGATCCCGAGCGCCGCCCCCTCCTGCGCCAGCGCCTTGGTGAACCCGAGCGCCGCCGCCTTCGCCGCCGAGTAGTTCACCTGCCCGAACTGGCCCTTCTGGCCGTTGATCGAGCCGATGTTGATCACCCGGCCCCACTTCCTCGACCGCATCCCCTCCCACACCGGCCGGGTCATGGCGAACAGGCTGTCGACGTTGGTCGCCATCACCTGCCGCCACTGCTCCAGGCTCATGCGGTGAAAGGTGGTGTCGCGCGTGATCCCGGCATTGTTGACCAGGATCTCGACCGGGCCGCCCAGCGCCTGCTCGACCTGGGCAATCCCCTGCTGGCAGGCGGCGAAGTCGGAAACGTCCCACTTGAACACCGGGATGCCGCTCTCGGCCTTGAACTTCTGTGCCGCCTCGTCGTTGCCGGCGTAGTTGGCCGCGACCTTGCAGCCGGCGGCTTTCAGCGCCAGCGAGATCGCCGCCCCGATGCCCCGCGTCCCGCCCGTCACCAGTGCCACACGTGCCATG
>NZ_JBBLZC010000082.1:0-776 GCF_037908215.1 Benzoatithermus flavus
CCCGGCTTGCACAGCACCTGCCCGCGCTCCACCTCGTCCCGCTTGGTGCCGCGCAACAGAACCCCGATATTGTCCCCCGCCTGCCCCTGGTCGAGCAGCTTCCGGAACATCTCCACGCCCGTGCAGGTGGTCTTCGCGGTCGGCCGCAGCCCGACAATCTCGACCTCGTCGCCCACCTTGATGATCCCGCGCTCCACCCGCCCGGTCACCACCGTGCCGCGCCCCGAGATCGAAAACACGTCCTCGATCGGCATCAAAAACGGCTGGTCGATCGCCCGCTCCGGCTGCGGAATGTAGTCGTCCACCGCCTGCATCAGCTCCAGGATCTTCGCCTTGCCGATCGCATCGTCCCGGCCCTCCAGCGCCGCCAAGGCACTGCCCTTGATGATCGGAATCTCGTCCCCCGGAAAGCCGTACTTGGACAAAAGCTCCCGCACCTCGAGCTCGACCAGCTCCAAAAGCTCCTCGTCGTCGACCATGTCGACCTTGTTCATGAACACCACGATCGCCGGAACCCCCACCTGCCGCGCCAGCAAAATGTGCTCGCGCGTCTGCGGCATCGGGCCGTCGGCGGCCGAGACCACCAAAATCGCCCCGTCCATCTGCGCCGCGCCCGTGATCATGTTCTTGACGTAGTCGGCGTGCCCGGGGCAGTCGACGTGGGCGTAGTGGCGCTTCTCGGTCTCGTACTCGACGTGCGCCGTGTTGATCGTGATGCCGCGCGCCTTCTCCTCCGGCGCCTTGTCGATCGAATCGTACGCCTGGAACTGGGCCCG
>NZ_JBBLZC010000022.1:0-70260 GCF_037908215.1 Benzoatithermus flavus
CTCGCCCCTGCACGACGACGCGCTCATGGAGCGCCTGGTCGAGGCGCTGCAGGACGTCTGGAGCGAGCTCGGGATCCCGCGCGTGGGTCGGCCGGGAGGAATGACGATCGCAGCCGAGTAGAGGACGAGAACGACCCCGAGCCCGCCGACGGGACAGGCGACGAGCAGGTCGCACCGGCCCGGCGTCGAGGCGGCGCGCGAGCCGCTCGTCACCAGAACCAGCGTGTCGACCGCGCCGAGGATGCGGCCGGGCTCGGTCCGCCGCGCGGTGCGAAACAGCTCGGGCTGGGCGAGCCGGGCCCCGAGAAGGCGATGAAGAAGGCACCGCATGCGGCGAGCTCAGGGAGGATCGGGATCCAGATCATCGGGCCGCCGGGGAGCCGCGGCGATGCCCCGGCCACCGGCGGCGGCCTCCGGTCTCGTCTCAGGCGGCAAGGAGCAGCCGCCTTTCCCGCCACAGGCTTTCGGCCATGGTCTGCGCCTCCTCCATGGTGCGTGCCCGGCCGAGCAGCCTGAGGCACAAGGCCACCGTGCCGGTCACGGCGGCCGTGGGGCCGGGCTCGGCCCACGCCCCGGACCACAAGTCCGCGAGCTTGCGCGGCTCCAGCGCCTCGCCGCGCCAGGGATAAGGCTCGCCATAGGCCAGAGCCGGCCAGACCTCCTCGCCGGGGACGCCGTCGACGAGGGTGAGCGTGCGGCACGGCTTGTCCGGGTTGCGCTGGCCTTCGCCCCCGCCGCCTTTGAAGGTGACGGCGCGCTTCTGCCCGAGCAGGCGCTGTGTCGCCTGGTGCAGCTCGAGATAAGTCGGGTGGAACACGCCCTGGATCTGGCAGGGGGCGCCGAACGGGTTGAGCTCGCGCGCGGCCGTGTGGACGGGCGTGCGCAGGCCCAAGAACGGGCGGAGGGCGAACAGCTCGGCGAGACGGGGCGAGAGGATCGTGAGCGGCAGATAGGCGAAGCCGCCTTGGTCGAGCTTTCGCGCCGCGTCCTCGACGTCCGTAGCGGGCTCGATCCCCAGCGCGGCGAGGCAGACCGGCGTGGTCGCCGGGCCCTCGCCGGGAATGCCGTGCATGAGGACGCGCACCCCGTTCTGGGCCAGCAGCAGGGCAGCCAGGAGGAAATAAGGAAGCTGCTTGTGCCGGTCGGCATAGGACGGCCAGTCGAGATCGACGGCGGCGGCTTCGGGTCGTCGCAGCCGGGCGCGGACGGCGCGCACGAAGCCGGCGAGTTCGCTCGGGGCCTCGGTGCGGTAGCGCAGGACGAGGAGAAGGGCGCCGAGCTGCACGGGCTCGACGGCTCCGTCCAGGATCATGCCCATGGCAGCCTCGGCCTCGGCCTCGTCGAGCGGCCGGCCCAGCGTCGGGCCCCGTGCCACCGCGCGCAGGTAGGCCGCAAAGGCGTGGGGCCGGGCAGGATCCGCTGCGGGTTCAATCGGCATAAGCGAGCACCGTGTCCAGAATGTGCCGGTCGGCGTTCTGCAACGCGCGGACCACGGCATCCTTCACACGGGCGTGAGCGTCTTTCCGCTCCGCGTCGGGGATGGCCGTGATGGTGACCCCGCGCTGCTGCAACATGGCGAGCACCACCGCGTCGGTCTGATCGGCGCCGCCGAGCTGCCACGCCGAGACCTCGCTCGTCTTGGTCCGGATCGTCTCGCGAATGTCAAGCGGCTGATCGCCCAGCATGTCGCGGTTGGCCAGCACCACGACGAGATCGTGCGCGTGCGGCTCGGCGAGGGCGAGCTGCGGCCCTTGCGCCGCGATGCCGACGAGATCGTCGGTCCGCAACTCCATCAGGTCGTCGCCGGTCACCCGCTGCGGCTGGAGCGTGCCGGCCTGCAGCTTCAGGCCCAAGGCCTCGAACGCCACCTGCCGCAGGCTGCCCGGCCGGGCCGTGATCTGCCGGCTCTGGAGCTGGCCCAGGGAGGGGATCGTGGCGCCGGCGAGCCGTAGAGCGCCGCCGTCGAAGTAGGCGAACGGCTCGAGGCCGTGTTTTCGGAGCTGATCGTTGAGCAGAGGTCCGACCGTGGTCCGGTCGAGAAGGCTCAGGACCTTCGCCTGATCCATGAACAGGAACGGGACGGTGAGGGTCGCGAGCTCGGGTGCGAGATCGGTGAGCTCGGCCACGCGCACCCAGCCCATCAGGGCCTGGCCCTTGCGTACCTGATCGAGCGCCGTCCGATCGTCGGGCACGCCCTCGCGGTCGATGGTGACGGCGAGCCGCCCACGCAGGACATCCTCGAGGGTCCGGCGCAGCCGCTCCATGGCCGCGAGGCTGCTGTGCCGGGTATCGACGCTGCCGACCATTCGGATGTTGTAGGGGGCTGCCATGGCGGCTCGGCCCACGGCTAGCCCGAGACAGCCCGGCAGCAGCCCGAGCGCGACCCGCCGGCGGAGCCCGGCATGCAGGGGCTGGTGCGTTCCGCTCATCCTCCGTCTCCTCCCGGATGCGACCTCGGCAAGGCTCTCACTCTCCCTTGCCGGCCCGAAAGCCGCCTTGATCGCGATCAAGGATCGGGGGCAGCTCCGGGCCTATGGTTCCCCGCCTGGAGCTGGGCACGGCAAAGGGGGAAACCACGGGATATGGGCGAGGGTCTGACCAAGGCCGCTGCGCGCAACATCTTCTACGGCGGCTCGCTGTTCTTCTTCATCATCTTCGCGGCGCTGGTGGTGCACAGCCACTACTATGCCGCGACCACGTCGGTCGACGCGGCCGGACTCAACGACGGCGTCGTCAGGGGCAAGCGGGTGTGGGAGAAGAACGCCTGCATCGACTGCCACACGATCCTGGGCGAGGGCGCCTACTTCGCGCCGGAGCTCGGCAATGTCTGGGTGCGCTACGGGGGCAGAGACGATCCGCAGGGCGCGCGCGAGGCGCTGAAGGCCTGGATCCGGTCGATGCCGACCGGGATTCCCGGCCGCCGGCAGATGCCGCACTTCAACCTCACCGACCAGGAGCTCGACGACCTCGCGAGCTTCTTCGAGTGGACCAGCAAGATCAACACCCAGGGCTGGCCGCCGAACGAGGCCGGTTGAGCGGGACAGGCTGACGGAACCGAGACGGACGATGCGTTACCCGACACAAAAGCTCGCCAATCTCTACTTCATGGGTGCCACGGGCCTGTTCCTGGCACAGGTCCTGTTCGGCGTCCTGGCCGGCGCGGTCTATGTCTGGCCGAACTTCCTGGCCGTGCTCCTGCCGTTCAACATCCTGCGCATGATCCACACGAACGCGCTCATCGTGTGGCTGCTCCTGGGCTTTTTCGGCGCCACCTACTACCTCCTGCCGGAAGAGGCCGAGCGCGACATCCACAGCCCGTTCCTGGCCAAGCTCCAGTTCTGGATCTTCCTCGTCTCCGCGGCGGTCGCCGTCGTCGGCTATCTCTTCCGCATCCATGAGGGGCGCGAGTTCCTGGAGCAGCCGCTCTACGTCAAGATCGGCCTCGTCGTGGCCGTGCTGATCTTCCTCTACAACGTCAGCATGACCGTCCTGCGGGGCCGGAAGACCGCGGTCTCGACCGTGCTGCTCACGGGACTCTGGGGAGCGGGCATCTTCTTCCTGTTCGCCTTCTACAACCCCGGCAATCTCGTCATCGACAAGATCTACTGGTGGTGGGTGGTCCATATCTGGGTCGAGGGCGTGTGGGAGCTGATCATGGCCTCGATCCTCGCCTTCCTCCTGATCAAGCTGACGGGCGTGGACCGTGAGGTCGTCGAGAAGTGGCTCTACGTCATCGTGGCGCTGAGCCTGTTCAGCGGCCTTCTCGGCACCGGCCACCATTATCTGTGGATCGGCACGCCCGGCTACTGGCAGTGGATCGGCTCGATCTTCAGCACACTCGAGATAGCACCCTTCTTCGCCATGGTGGTCTGGGCCTTCTACCTGACCTACCAGGGCAGCCGGCAGCACAGCAACACCGCGGCACTGCTCTGGTGCCTGGGCTGCCCGGTGATGGCGTTCTTCGGCGCCGGCGTGTGGGGCTTCATGCACACGCTGCACCCGATCAACTTCTACACCCACGGCACGCAGGTGACGGCGGCGCACGGCCATCTCGCCTTCTTCGGCGCCTACGTCATGCTGAACCTCGCCGTCATGACCTACGCCATGCCGAGCCTCAGAGGTGTCCAGCCCTTCAACCAGGTGCTCAACATGTGGAGCTTTTGGATCATGACCTCGGCCATGGCGTTCATGACCTTCGTGCTCACCTTCGCCGGCGTGGTCCAGGTCCACATGCAGCGCGTCGTCGGCGGCTACAGCTACATGGACGTGCAGGATCAGCTCCGCCTGTTCTTCGCCATGCGCGAGGGAGCCGGCCTCGTCGTGGTGATCGGGGCGGTGCTCTTCGCCTACTCGATCTACGGGCCCGTGCGCGAGCAGCTCACGCGGGTTCCCGGAACCCGCCTGCAGCCGGAGCCGGCCGAGTAGCCCGAAGAAGGAATGGCTCCCGTCATGGACAATCTGGCGCAGCTCGGGGCGGCCATCGCCGCCCCGCCCTTCTATCTGCCGCAGGGCAAGGAGTGCGAGCTGTTCGAGCTGGCCTGGCGCCAGCGGCTCCCGCTTCTGCTCAAAGGACCCACGGGCTGCGGCAAGACCCGGTTCGTGGCCCACATGGCGGCACGGCTCGGCCTGCCGCTCCAGACCGTGGCCTGCCACGACGACCTGACGGCGGCCGACCTCACCGGCCGCTATCTCCTCAAGGGCGGCGAGACGGTCTGGGTCGACGGACCCTTGACCCATGCCGTGCGTGTCGGGGGCATCTGCTATCTCGACGAGGTGGTGGAGGCGAGAAAGGACGTGACGGTCGTTCTCCACCCGCTCACCGACGACCGGCGGCTCCTGCCACTCGAGCGCACGGGCGAGATCCTGGAAGCTCCACCCGAGTTCATGCTCGTGGTCTCCTACAATCCCGGCTACCAGAACATCCTGAAGTCCCTGAAGCCGAGCACGCGCCAGCGCTTCGTCGCGATCGAGCTCGACTTCCCCAGACCGGAGCTCGAGCTGCGGGTCGTCGCCGCCGAGAGCGGGCTCGATCCCGAGCGGGTGCGGCCCTTGATCAATCTCGCGAGCCGGGTGCGCTCGCTCAAGGGCCTCGATCTCGAGGAGGCTTGCTCGACGCGGCTTCTCGTCTATGCCGCGAGCCTGATGCAGGCGGGCTTCGATCCCGTGCTCGCGATCGAGCACGCCATCATCGAGCCGCTCTCGGACGATGCCGACGTGAAGGCGGGCCTGCGCGAGCTCGTGCGCGCCAGCATCGGCTGAGGCTGCCACGATGGGCCTCGCCTTTCTCGAGTTCGAGGAGCAGTTCGGCCGGCTCTGGCACCGGCTGGTCGGCGACCGGACGAGCCATCCCCGCTTTCCCGACGCGGCCGTGGCGCTGGAGGGCGAGCGTGCGCGGCTCGCCGTGCTGTTCCGGGGCCTGGGCGGCGATCCGGCGCTCGAGGTCGCGGCCGGCAGTGCCCGCACCTCGGGCCATCGCCTCTCCTTGCGCCAGCGGCTCGGCATGGACGAGGAGCGCCTCGCCCGTGCCGAGCGCACGAGCGAGCTCGTCCTCCTGCCGCCCGTCCTGGACTGTCTGCCGACGGCGGAGCTCAACCGCGATCTCTATGTCTGGCTCACGGCCTTTCTCGCCGCGGCCGAGCCGCTTCCCCGCGAGGACGATCCCTTGCGCCGGGACGTGGCCGCGCTGCGCGCCGTCGCCGCGACCACGGCGCGGGTGCTCGAGGCCTTTCCCGGACTCGCCGGCCGCCACGCGCGGCTCGCGGCGGCCCTGCTCGAGCTGCGGCCGGCGCGCCGCCTGACGGGAATCGAGGCGGAGATCGAGGTGGCGGTGCGTCGCCTCCACGGCGAGACCGGCGCACCGACCCCCATCCTCGATTCTGAAGTGCCGCTGGGCCGGCTCGTCGCCCCGCGCAGCTACCGCCCGTTCCTGCCGAGCCCGCTCTGGGGCGAGGTGCGCGGCGAAGCCGGGGCCGCCCGAGCCGAAGAGCGCGCCGACACCGAGGCCGGCGATGCCACCGCCGAGGACGAGGAGCGGCTGAAGAGGCGGGCCAAGCGCCAGAATCCCGAGGATCAGGAACGCAAGGATCCGCTGACGCTGATCAACAAGGGCGAGGTCCTCGCACTGCCGACCGAGATGACCGGTGTCAACCGGCCGGACGACGAGGAGGATCCCGATGCCGCGCGCGAGGCGGCGCAGGACATGGACGAGCTGACCTTGGGCCGCCCGGACCGGCGCTCGTCGAGCCGGGTGCGGATGGAGCTCGACATCACCGGCACGACCGCGGCTGCGGAGGCGCCCGTGACCGCGGCCTTGCGCTATCCCGAGTGGAACCATCGCCGTCGCGCCTATCTTCCGGCGCACTGCGCCGTCTTCGCCGGACCTGCCGGCGAGGAAGGCGAGGACTGGCGTCCCGATGCGCAGGCGCGCCGCCACATCCGCCTGGTCCGTCGCCAGTTCGAGGCGCTGCGGCCGCGGCGCGAGATCCTGCGCGCCCAGGTCGACGGCAACGAGTTCGACATGGATGCACTCGTCCGCTCGCGGGTCGATCTCCTGACCAGCGGCGTGGGCTCGGACCGGATCTGGCTCGACGCCCGCAACCGCGCACGCGACCTCGCGACCCTGCTTCTCGTCGACGGCTCGCTTTCGACCGACGCCTGGGTCGACGGCCGACGGGTGCTCGATGTCGAGAAGGAGGCGCTCACGGCTCTCGCCTTCGGGCTCGAGGCCTGCGGCGATCCGTTCGCGATCCTCACCTTCAGCTCGCGTACGCGGCGCGAGGTCCGGGTCGAGAGCATCAAGGGTTTCGACGAGCGGCTCGGCGAGCCGGTGCGGAAGCGGATCGCGGCTCTCCGGCCCGGTCACTATACCCGCATGGGTGCCGCACTCCGCCACGCCGCGAGCGAGCTTGCAAAGCGTCCCGAGCGCCATCGCCTTCTTCTCCTGCTCTCCGACGGCAAGCCCAACGATCTCGATCATTACGAGGGCCGCTACGGTGTCGAGGACACGAGGAAGGCGGTGCTCGAAGCGCGAGGCCAGGGGCTCTCGGTGTTCGCGGTCACGGTCGACCGGCGCGCCGAGAGCTACGTGCCCTTCATCTTCGGCCGCGGCGGCTATGCCATGGTCGGCCATCTCGGCCGCCTGCCGGAGGCGCTCGCCGGCATCTACCGGCAGCTCGTGAGCTGATCTCACCGTTCGAGGGAGGAAATTCCATGAAGCACGCGACAGTCTTCGTCCTGGGGATCGTCCTGTTGGCCGCGGGGCCGGCGCTCGCCGATACCGAGGCCGGCGAGAAGGTGTTCAAGAAGTGCCAGACCTGCCACGAGGTGAAGGCCGAGAAGAACAAGGTCGGCCCGCATCTGGTCGGGATCGTGGGCCGCCCGGCGGGCAGCGTCGCGGACTTCAAGTACTCGGACGCCATGAAGAGCTCCGGCATCACCTGGACCGAGGAGAACCTCGCCAAGTATCTGAAGGACCCGAAAGGCTTCATTCCCGGCAACAAGATGGCGTTCGCGGGCCTCAAGAAGGACGAGGAGATCGTGGACGTGATCGCCTATCTCAAGCAGCCCGAGAGCTGAGCGGCTACCTACCAGCGCCCGGCCATCGCCTCGCGCAGGATGGCCGCGCTGCGCTCGAGGAGGCGCTGCTCCTCCGGGCTCAGCCGGGGACGGAGCGTCTCCTCGACACCTCGCGCACCGATGATCCGGGGCATGGAGAGGGCGACGGGAGCGCCCTCGCCGACCTCTTCCGTGATGGCCGAGACCGAAAGCAGCGCCCGCTCGTCGCCGGCGATGGCGCGGACGATCCGGGCGAGGCCGCTCGCGATTCCATACCATGTGGCTCCCTTGCCGGCGATGATCCGATAGGCGGCACGGCGGACGTCCTCGTCGATCCTGGCCTTTACCTCGTCCGAGAGCGGCTTTTCGAGCTGCGCCGCGAAGTCGGCGATCGGGATCGTGCCGACGCTCGCCGCCGACCAGCACAAGACCTCGCTGTCGCCGTGCTCGCCCAGCACGTAGGCGTGCACCGAAGCCGCGGCGACGCCGAGATGGCCGGCGAGCCGGGCGCGAAAGCGGGCCGTGTCGAGGATGGTGCCCGAGCCCAGCACGCGCCCCGGCGGCAGACCGGCGAGCCGGGTCGCGATCTGGGTCATGATGTCGACCGGGTTGGTGGCGACGAGCAGGATCGCGTCGGGTGCCGCGCGCAAGGCCGCCGGGATCACGTCCGCGAACACGGCCGCATTGCGCTCGAGGAGCTGAAGGCGCGTCTCGCCCGGCCGCTGCCCGACGCCGGCCGCGAGGATCACCACCCCGGCCCCCGCGAGATCGTCGTGGCCGCCGCTCGCCACCCGTGCGCCGTGCGCGAAAGGCGTGGCGTGCAGGACGTCCTCCGCCTCGGCGGTGGCGCGGGCCGCGTTTCGGTCGACGAGCACGATCCTGTCGGCCGCACCCGTGAGCACCAACGCGTTCGCGGCCGCACCTCCCACCATGCCGGCCCCGACGATTCCCACTTTCATCGCTCGAGCCTCCAAGCAGTGCCGATCCTCGCTGATGACCGCACCCGCTCCCGAGGTCAACTCCCGATCGCGAGCAGGTGCATGCCGTGAGGCACGTTGCGCGCGGCTGAAGGCGAGCCGGCCTCGGCGATGGCCGGCGCCGGTCCATGCCGAAGAGCCGGGAAGCGGTGACGAAGAAGCTCGTGGCCGAGGCCCCGGCCGCTCGGTCCTCGCCATCGGCCGGACCCCGGGCGGCAGCGTTCGTCGGCCTCACGGGTGCCGTCTCCGCCGGCTTCTCGGGCGGGACGGCGCTGGACATGGCAACGCCGTTCCTTCCCTCCTCGATCGCTGCGGCCGTGATCGGCGGCACCTTCGTCGCCGGCAGACGCGAGGAGGGTTGATTCCACGGCCGGAGAACGGCCTTCTATCCGTCGTTGGGCTGTGGTCTGATAGGCGGGCTTCGGGCCTGAACGTCGGGAGAGGCGGGCATGCTGGCACGCGCCGAGGAACGCAAGGCCGAGATCATCGACGGTCTCGCGGCCCAGCTCAGCACGCGGCTCACGGGCGAGGAGGCAGCACTCGCCGAGCGGTTCGTGCGGGCCTACTTCCGGGACGTGGCACCCGAGGATCTCGCCGAGCGCGACCCGCTCGACCTCTACGGCGCAGCTTTGGCCCAGCTCCGCTTCAGCCAGGAGCGGCAGCCCGGACAGGTCAAGCTCCGGGTCTACAACCCGCGCCTCGAGCAGCACGGCTGGCAGTCGACTCACACCATCGTCGAGATCATCAACGACGACATGCCGTTCCTGGTCGACAGCGTCAGCATGGAGCTGAACCGCCACGGGCTCGGCATCCATCTCGTCATCCATCCCGTGCTCGCCGTGCGGCGCGATGAGCGTGGCCGGCTCCTCGACCTCGGTCTGCCGAGCGAGGTCGGCAACGGCCTGCGCGAGAGCTTCATGCACGTCGAGGTCGACCGGCAGAGCGATCCCGAGGTGCTGGCCGCGATCGAGCGGGACCTGTGCCGTGTTCTGGCTGACGTGCGCCACGCCGTCGAGGACTGGCGCGCCATGCGCGACAAGGTCGACGAGGTGATCCGGGAGCTCCGGACCGGCGCTGCCGGCGTGCCGGCCGAGGAGCTGGAGGAGATCGAGGCGTTCCTGCGCTGGATCGCCGACGACAACTTCACCTTCCTCGGCTACAGCGCCTATGCGCTCGAGCAGCACGGCTCGGACGTCCAGCTCCGCCGGGTGAAGGGGACGAGCCTCGGCATCATGCGCGGCAAGGACGACGGCGAGCTCTCGGCGAGCTTCGGCTCGCTGCCGTCCGAGGTGCGCGAGCGGGCGCGGCAGGCGACCTCACCGCTCATCATCACGAAGGCGAACACGCGGAGCACCGTCCATCGCTCCACCTATCTCGACTTCATCGGCATCAAGCGCTTCGCTCCCGACGGCACGGTGACGGGTGAGCACCGCTTCCTGGGCCTCCTCACTTCCGCCGCCTACAATACGAACCCGCGCCTGATCCCGCTTTTGCGGCGCAAGGTCGAGCGCATCCTCGCCCGCTCCGGCTTCTCCCGCACCGGCCATGCCGGCAAGGCGCTGCTCCACATTCTCGAGACCTACCCGCGCGACGAGCTCCTGCAGACTTCCGAGGACGAGCTGTTCAAGATCGTCATGGGCATCCTGCAGCTCCAGGACCGCCAGCGCTTGCGCCTCTTCATTCGCACGGACCCGTTCGGGCGCTTCGTCTCCTGCCTCGTGTTCGTGCCGCGCGACCGCTACAACACGCTGTTCCGCGAGCGCGTCCAGCACCTGCTCGAGCAGGCGTTCCGCGCATCCGAGAGCGAGTTTCAAGCACTCCTTTCGGAATCGAACCTCGCCCGCCTCCTGTTCACGCTGAAGACGCCACACGGCATTCCGGCCGACCTCGATACCGACGCGCTCGAGCGCCGTCTGATCGAGGCTTCCCGGAGCTGGGTCGACCGCCTGCGCGAAGCGCTGCTCGAGGCCGCGGGCGAGGAGACCGGCAACCGGCTGTTCGAGCTCTACGGCCGCGCCTTTCCCGCCTCCTACCAGGAGCGCGTCGACGCGCGTGCCGCCGTTCCCGACATCAGGAGCATCGACCGGCTGTCGCGCGCCGACGGGGCGGCACTCGCCCTCACCCTCTACCGGCGGCTCGAGGACCCGCCGGAAATGCTGCGCTTCAAGCTGATCCGGCGCGATCAGCCCGTGCTGCTCTCGGACGTGCTGCCCATCCTCGAGAACATGGGCCTGCGCGTGCTCACCGAGGAGCCCAGCACGATCCGGGCCGCCGACGGCCGGCTCTACGCGCTGCACGATTTCGGCCTCAGGCCGGTCGCGGGCGGAACCGTCGACGTCGATGCCGTACGCGAGCACTTCCAGGATCTGTTCCTCGCCGTCTGGTCGGACCGGCTCGAGAACGACGGCTTCAACCGTCTCGTGCTGGCGGCGGGCCTGGGCGTGCGCGAGATCGTCATCCTGCGCGCCTACTGCAAGTACATCCTCCAGATCGGCACCCCCTTCAGCCAGGCTTATATCGAGCAGACCCTGATCGCCAACCCGGCGCTCGCGCGCGATCTCGTCCGTCTGTTCGATCTCCGCTTCAACCCCTCGCCCGAGGTGGAGAACCGGCTCGAGCTGCAGCAGGAGCTGGAGGCGCTCGTCTTGGACCGGCTCAACCGGGTCTCGAGCCTCGATCAGGACCGGATCCTGCGCCGCTATCTCGAGCTGATCCGCTCCACGCTGCGCACCAATGCCTGGCAGCGTGATCCCGTCACCGGCCTTGCCAAGGACTACGTGTCCTTCAAGTTCGACCCGCGCCGTATTCCGGGCCTGCCGGCTCCCCGGCCGGCGTTCGAGATCTTCGTCTACGCTCCTTACGTCGAGGGCGTGCATCTCCGGGGCGGCAAGGTCGCACGCGGCGGCCTGCGCTGGTCCGACCGGCGCGAGGACTTCCGCACCGAGATCCTGGGCCTGATGAAGGCGCAGATGGTGAAGAACGCCGTGATCGTGCCGGTGGGAGCGAAGGGCGGCTTCGTCGTCAAGCGCCCGCCCGCGAGCGGCGACCGCGCGGCGCTGCAGGAGGAAGGGATCCGCTGCTACAAAACGCTGCTCCGGGGGCTCTTGGACATCACCGACAACCAGCTCCCGAGCGGCATCGTCCCGCCGCCCGAGGTGGTGCGCTACGACACGGACGATCCCTACCTCGTCGTCGCGGCCGACAAGGGGACGGCCACCTTCTCGGACATCGCCAACGGCATCTCGCGCGAGTACGGCTTCTGGCTCGACGACGCCTTCGCCTCTGGCGGCTCCGCCGGCTACGATCACAAGGCCATGGGCATCACCGCCAAGGGGGCCTGGGAATCGGTCAAGCGCCATTTCCGTGAGCTCGGGCTCGATCCGCAGCAAGATCCGTTCACGGTGATCGGCATCGGCGACATGTCGGGCGACGTGTTCGGCAACGGCATGCTGCTCTCGGACAGGATCAAGCTCGTCGCCGCCTTCGACCACCGTCACATCTTCGTCGATCCCGACCCCGACCCGGCGCGCTCGTACGAGGAGCGCAAGCGCCTGTTCGCGCTGCCGCGCTCGAGCTGGGACGACTACGACCGGAGCGTCATGAGCGCAGGCGGCGGGGTCTGGCCGCGCACGGCGAAGGCCATCCCGGTGAGCCCGGCGATGCGCAGAGCGCTCGGCATCGAGGGAGAAGCGGCGACGCTGACCCCCAACGAGCTGATGTCGGCTATCCTGAAGGCGCCGGTGGATCTGTTCTGGAACGGCGGCATCGGCACCTTTGTCAAGGCGGCGAGCGAGAGCCATGCCGACGCGCAGGATCGCCTCAACGATGCGATCCGGGTCAATGGCGAGGATCTCCGCTGCCGGGTCGTGGCCGAAGGCGGCAATCTCGGCTTCACCCAGAAGGGCCGGGTCGAGTTCGCGCTGAGGGGCGGGCGGATCAACACCGACTTCATCGACAACTCGGCCGGCGTCGACTGCTCCGACCACGAGGTCAACATCAAGATCCTCCTGGGCGAGGTCGTGCGCGCCGGCGATCTCACCATGAAGCAGCGCGACGAGCTGCTCGAGGCCATGACCGACGAGGTGGCGGAGCTCGTCCTGCGCGACAACGTGCTCCAGAACTTGGCACTCTCGATCACCGAGGCCCTGGGGCTCGATCTGCTCGACGCCGAGATCCGCCTCATGCGCCGGCTCGAGGCGCAAGGCCGGCTCGACCGCGAGCTCGAGCGCCTGCCGGGCGATGCCGAGCTCGCCGAGCGGCGTAAAATAGGCCGCGGCCTGACCCGGCCCGAGCAGGCGGTGCTTCTCGCCTATGCCAAGATGACCCTCTACGAGGACCTGCTCGGCACCGAGCTGCCGGACCGGGCCTATCTCGCCCAGGATATCGCCAAGTACTTCCCGCGGCCGCTGCGCCGGCGCTTCGCCGCCGAGATCGAGCGCCATCGCCTGAAACGCGAGATCGTCGCCACCTGGATCGCCAACAGCGTGGTCAATCGCGGCCTCGCCGTGTTCGTCGCGGAGCTCGAGGACGAGACCGGCGGCACGCTCGAGGACGTCATGCTGAGCTACGTCGCGGCACGCGACGCGTTCAACCTGCTGCAGGTGTGGGGCGCCATCGAGGCCGTGCCGGCTACCGTGCCCGCGGCACTCCAGACCCGGATGTTCGTGGCCGCTCGCGACGTGCTGCTGCGCGGCACGCGCTGGTTCATGACCCAGAGCAGTCGGCCCTTGCGGATCCGCGACACCGTCAGTCGTTTCCGGCCCGGCATCGCCGTGATCATGCGCCACCTCGATCGGGTCGTGAGCGGGTCGCACGCGAGCGGAATCGCGGCCGCGGCGGCGGATTACGTCGCCGCCGGGGTGGAGCCCGAGCTCGCGCGCACGATCGCGGGCCTGCCCCATCTGCTGTCCGCCTGCGACATCGTCTGGGTCTGCTGGCCCGAGGCCGAGGCGGTGCCGGCGGACGAGCGGCTGCTCGCGGCAGCGCGCGTCCATTTCGCGCTCGATGCCGCTCTCGATCTGCCGTGGCTCAAGCGCTGCATCCAGACCGCACCGCGGCGCGACCGCTGGGACCGGCTGGCCCTGACCGGCCTCGAGGACGATCTGTCCGGTGTCCTGCGTGGCCTCACCGCGGCGGCACTCGCGGCCGATGTGGCGCGTGAGGACGCTGCCGCGACCGCCGAGGGCGTCGGCCGGTGGCTCGAGGCGCATCTTCTAGGCCTCGCCCGCTACCGCGAGCTGGTGCGCGAGCTGCAGGAGACGCCGGCGCCGGATCTCGCCATGCTGACGGTGGCGGTCCGCAGCCTGGGCGAACTGTTGCCGCGCCGCGCGCCGGTGTGACGAGAACGACACGATGATTTCGGGAACAACCCCGGAGGCAGCGATGTTTGCCATCCCCGACGCGGAACGCTATGTTCCGCCGGCCCTTGTGACGGCTGAATGAAGCGTCGATGGCAAAGCCGTGGCAGGGTAGGACGTCAACCGGCAAGGCACAAGGGCGCGGGCAGGCGGGCAGCCGGCCTGGAGCCGTGGAGGTTCAGGGCATGCAGCCAAGCGAGCTGATGAAAGAGGGCGAGCTGTTTTTCCGGCAATGGCTACGCTCACCCAAATCCATGGGCTCGGTCATTCCGTCCTCGCGTGCCCTGGCACGGGCGGTGGCTGCCGAGGTCGCCTGGCAGCCTGGCCAGTACGTGGTCGAGCTCGGCGGCGGCACGGGCGCCATCTCGCAGGGACTGATCGAGCGAGGCATTCCCCGCGACCGTCTGATCGTGATCGAGCTCGACGGCGCTCTTTATGCGTACCTCAAGGAGCGTCTCACCGGCTGCCGCGTGATCCAGGGTGACGCGACCCGGCTCGACGAGATTCTCGCCCGGCAGGAGGTCGGCGAGATCGGCACCGTGATCTCCGGCCTGCCCATGGTCGGCATGCCGTTCGAGTTCCAGAAGGCCATCATCGAGCAGGGCTTCAAGGCGATGAAGCCCGGCCGCTTCATGCTGCAGTACAGCTATTCGCCGATCTGTCCGATTCCGGCGAAGAAGCTCGGGCTCGAGGCCAGAATCGCCCGCTACGTCCTGTGGAATTTCCCGCCGGCCGCGGTCTGGCGCTACACGAAGCTCGCCGGCGGGTAAGCGTTCGCCTTCTGCGAGAAAGGGGGCGCGAACGGGCGCGGCCCCCCTTCGGCTTTTCCGGTCGGATGCGCCGTTCTGTCGCACTGCGGTTGACCATTGCGGCACGAACCGCGACGCATGAGCGAGCGGCCGGTGGTCGCGACGGAGCGGCTCCGGCCGCCAAAGCCGCTGACACATGGCTGCATAGCCGCTATGTCTTCAGGGCATGGCAACGACGGGGAAGGCTGAACGGGTGATCCAGTGGGCGAGCTTGATGCTCCCCGACGTCGTGCGGCGTCGCATGCCGCCGCGACGGGGTCGAAGCGCTCTCGCGAGGGCCGGCGCATGGTGATGGAGCTGCCGGCGCTCGACGAGCTCGACACGTTTCCGAAGCTCCTTCTCCACAACGCCGCCAACTGGCCGAACGACGTCGCCATGCGCGAGAAGGAGTTCGGCATCTGGAACCAGTTCACCTGGGCCGAGTATCGCGACCGGGTCCGGCTCGTGGCGCTCGGCCTCGCGAGCCTCGGCGTGCGGCGCGGCGAGGTCGTCGCCATCATCGGCCGCAATCGCCCGAACTGGGTCTGGAGCGAGCTCGCGGCCCAGGCCCTGGGCTGCATGACCCTCGGCATCTACGAGGACGTGCTCGCCGCCGAGGCGGGCTATCTCGTCGACCACGCCGGGGCCGGCATCGTGATCTGCGAGGACGAGGAGCAGGTCGACAAGATGCTGGAGCTCGGCGAGGCCGGGCGCAGCCTCCGTCACATCGTCTACCACGACCCGCGCGGGATGCGGAAATACGACGACCCGCGGCTCGTGAGCTGGGAGCGGCTCTTGGAGCTGGGCCGCGAGCTCCTGGCAGCCCGCCCCGGCCTGTTCGAGGCCGAGATCGCGAAGGGCCGGGGCGAGGACGTCGCCGTCTTGTGCACGACCTCGGGCACGACGGCGCATCCCAAGCTCGCCATGCTGCAGGCGAAGCCGTTCCTCGGCCACATCGCCTCCTACCTGCGGGCGGACCCGCGCGCGGCTACCGACGAGTACGTCTCGATCCTGCCGCTGCCCTGGATCATGGAGCAGATCTACGTCGTCGCCATGCCGCTCCTGTGCCGCATCCGGATCAGCTTCCCGGAGAGCGTCGAGACGGCCATGCGCGATCTGCGCGAGATCGGTCCTACCCATATTCTGCTGGCTCCCCGGGTCTGGGAGCAGACCGCGGCCGACGTGCGCGCCCGCATCATGGACGCGGGTCCGCTCACGCGCCGCCTGTTCGACTGGGCGGTGCGGGTGGGCATCGATGCCGTCCAGCACCGCCGGCGGCACCGGCTCGCCGATGCGCTCGTGTTCTCGGCCCTGCGCGACCGGCTCGGCTTCTCGCGGCTGAAGTCGGCGGCGACGGGCGGGGCGGCGCTCGGTCCCGACACGTTCCGCTTCTTCCTCGCCATGGGCGTGCCGTTGAAGCAGCTCTACGGCCAGACCGAGGCCGCCGGCGCCTACACGCTCCAGCGCCACGACGAGATCGACTGCGACAGCTCGGGCGTGCCGTTCGACGATACCGAGCTGCGCATTCTGGATCCGGACGAGAGCGGCGTCGGCGAGATTCTCACCCGCCATGCCGGCATGTTCAGGGGTTACTTCGGGAACGAGGCCGCCACGCGCGAGACGCTGACCGAGGATGGCTGGCTCAGGACGGGCGACGCCGGCTATCTCGACGAGAAGGGGCGGCTCGTCGTGATCGATCGCGTCAAGGACATCGCGCGCACGAGCCTGGGTGTCAGGTTCAGCCCGCAGTTCATCGAGAACAAGCTCAAGTTCTCGCCGTTCGTCGGCGAGTGCGTCGTGCTCGGCAACGGCCGGCCTTATCTCACGGCGATCTTGTGCATCCGCTACTCGATGGTGGCGAAGTGGGCGGAGAGCAACCGGATCGGCTTCACCACCTACCAGAACCTGGCCGCGAACCCGAAAGTCTACGACCTGCTCGCGGCCGAGGTCGAGAAGGTCAACGCTGCCCTGCCGGAAGCGCAGCGGATCCGCCGCTTCCTCCTGCTCTACAAGGAGCTCGATCCCGACGACGGCGAGCTCACCCGCACGCGCAAGGTGCGCCGCGGCATCATCGACGAGCGCTACGGCGCTTTGATCGCAGCCATGTACGACGAGCGGGATCGGGTCCGGGTCGAAACCGAGGTCACGTTCGAGGACGGCAGGAAAGGGCGGATCGAGGCCGATCTCGTGATCCGCGACACGGCTGCCCACACCATGCTGCGGCGGGCAGCCTGATGATGTCGGCGGAAAGCGTTGCGCCGGTGCGGCGCAGACGGGCGATCGGCGAGGTGCTCCTCGCCGTCGACGACATCTCGCTGCGCTTCGGCGGCGTGCGGGCGCTGAGCCACGTGAGCTTCGACATCAGGCGCGGCGAGATCCGCGCCATCATCGGCCCGAACGGTGCCGGCAAATCGTCGATGCTCAACGTGATCAACGGCTTCTACGAGCCCCAGGAAGGGGCGATCTACTGGAAGGGCGAGAAGCGGCGCAAGATGACGCCTTATCTCGCCGCCGCCTCGGGCATCGCCCGCACCTTCCAGAACATCGCGCTGTTCAAGGGCATGTCCACGCTCGACAACATCATGTCGGGCCGTTCGCTTCAGATGAAGGTCGGATTCTTCTGGCAGATGATCCATTACGGCCCGGCGCGCCGCGAGGAGATCCGGCATCGGCGGCGGGTCGAAGAGATCATCGACTTTCTCGAGATCGAGCACATCCGCAAGACGCCCGTGGGCAGGCTGCCCTACGGCCTGCAGAAGCGCGTGGAGCTCGCCCGGGCGCTCGCCATGGAGCCCGAGCTCCTGCTCCTCGACGAGCCGATGGCGGGCATGAACCTCGAGGAGAAGGAGGACATGGCCCGCTACATCCTCGAGGTCAACGAGCAGTTCGGCACCACCATCGCCCTGATCGAGCACGACATCGGCGTGGTCATGGACCTCTCGGATCGCATCGTCGTCCTGGACTACGGGCGACTCATCGCCGACGGCACGCCCGAGGAGGTGGCGCGGAGCCAGGCCGTGATCGACGCCTATCTCGGCGTGGCGCACTGAAAGGACGGCCCATGGATCTGCTCCACGCCGTCCTCGTCGATCCCTTCGTGCAGATGGCGAGCCTGCCCGACTTCTTCGTCCAGGTCTTGTGGGAGGGGCTCGTCTCCGGGATCCTCTACGCGCTCATCGCCCTCGGCTTCGTCCTGATCTTCAAGGCCTCGGGCGTGTTCAACTTCGCCCAAGGCATCATGGTCGTGTTCGCGGCGCTCTCGCTCGTGGGCCTGCACGCGATCGGCGTTCCGGCCTACCTCGCCCTCGCCTTGTGCATCCTCGTCATGCTCGCCCTCGCCGTGGCGGTGGAGCGGCTGGTCCTGCGCCCGCTCGTCAACCAGCCCGACATCATCCTGTTCATGGCGACGATCGGGCTCACCTACTTCCTGATCGGGCTCGGCGAGCTGATCTTCGGCGGCGAGCCTAAGGTCATGATCACCGAGGAGCTGGGGCTGCCCACCGGCTCCTTCGAGTGGGAGACCCTGGGCGGGCGCGTGATCTTCCAGGCGATCGACATCGCGGCCGCGGTGATCGCCGCGGCGATGGTCGCCGGGCTCGCCCTCTTCTTCCAGAAGACCCGGATCGGCCGAGCGCTCCGCGCGGTCGCGGACGATCACCAGGCGGCGCTCTCGGTCGGCATCTCCTTGCAGCAGATCTGGGCCATCGTCTGGTTCGCGGCCGGGATCGTGGCCCTTGCCACCGGCATCATGTGGGGTGCCCGCTCGGACGTGAGCTTCGCGCTCCAGATCATCGCCCTCAAAGCCCTGCCGGTGCTGGTCCTGGGCGGGCTCACCTCGGTGCCGGGTGCCATCGTCGGCGGGCTCATCATCGGCATCGGCGAGAAGCTGGGCGAGATCTACTGGGGCCCGCTGCTCGGCGGCGGGATCGAGAGCTGGCTCGCCTATGTCATAGCGCTGGGCTTCCTCCTGTTCCGGCCGCAGGGGCTGTTCGGCGAGCGGATCATCGAGCGGGTGTGAGGGAAGCCTTGATCTACCGTGAGGCCGGCCAGTTCAAGACATCTTACGCGCAAGACCAGGCGCTGTTCCCGATCCGGCAGGACCGGTACGGCATGGCGGCGATCCTGGCGACCGCGTTCGTGCTCGTCCCGCTCTTCGGTAGCGCCTTCTTCCTCAACACCATCATGATCCCGTTCCTGGTGCTGGCGCTCGCCACTATCGGGCTCAACCTGCTCACGGGCTATGCCGGGCAGCTCTCACTGGGCACGGGCGGGTTCATGGGGGTGGGGGCTTACGCCTGCTACAAGCTCACGACCTTCTTCCCCGAGGCCAACATCCTCCTCCTGATCCTGACATCGGGCCTGTTCTCGGCGGCGCTGGGCGTCCTGTTCGGCCTGCCGTCCTTGCGGATCAAGGGCTTCTATCTCGTCGTGGCGACGCTGGCGTCCCAGTTCTTCCTGGAGTGGTGCTTCAACCGCATCCCCTGGCTCTACAACCACAATGCCAGCGGCGCGATCGAGGTGCCGGCGAGGAGCGCCTTCGGCGTGGTGCTCACCGGCCCCTCCGCCACGCCGCTCGCCCGCTATCTCGCCGTGCTCGCCGTGGTGACGCTCCTCACGCTCGTCGCGTCGAACCTCGTGCGCGGGCGCATCGGCCGCTCGTGGATGATGGTGCGCGACATGGACATCGCCGCCGAGCTCATGGGCGTGCGTCTCCTGCGCACCAAGCTCCTGGCTTTCGCCGTCGCCTCGTTCTACGCCGGTGTCGCCGGAGCGCTCATGGTGTTCCTGTGGCTGGGTGCGGCCGAGGCGTCGAGCTTCACGATCAACGTCTCGTTCCAGATCCTGTTCATGGCGATCATCGGCGGCTTGGGGAGCCTCGTCGGCTCGTTCATGGGAGCGGCGTTCATCTGGATCCTGCCGATGGATCCTGCCGATCCTGATCCGCGCGGCACCCGGCGCCTTCGGCCTCTCGCTCGGGGCCGCCACGGTCGAGCAGATCAGCTTCATGCTGATCGGCGCTCTGATCATCCTGATCCTCATTCTCGAGCCGCACGGCATGGCGCGGCTCTGGCAGATCGGCAAGCAACGGATGCGAACCTGGCCGTTCCCTTATTAGGCCAGGGAACGGCGATCGTCGGGGAGGCTCACGCATGAAGCTACGATCCTGGTTGACGGGCACTTGTCTTGCGGCCGCTCTGGCCACGACGGCCGCCTGGGCGCCGGCGCAGGCCGAGGATGCGCTCTATGTGCCGCTCATGACCTACCGCACCGGCCCGTTCGCGGGCTCCGGCATTCCGATCGCCGATGGGATGCACGACTATCTCGAGATGCTGAACCAGCGCGACGGCGGCATCGGCGGGGTCAGAATCGCGATCGAGGAGTGCGAGACCGGCTACGATGCGCAGAAAGGCGTGGAGTGCTACGAGAGCACCAAGGCCAAGCGCCCGCTCATGCACAACCCGTGGTCGACCGGAATCACGCTGCAGATCATCCCGAAGGCCGCCGTGGACAAGATCCCGGTCCTGTCCATGGCCTACGGCCTCTCGGCGGCGGCGGTGGGCAAGCAGTTCCCGTGGGTGTTCAACCCGCCCGACACCTACTGGGACGGCGCGTCGGTGGTCTTGCGCTACATCGGCGGACAGGAAGGCGGCCTCGAGAAGCTGAAGGGCAGGAAGATCGGCTTCATCTATCTCGATGCCGGCTACGGCCGCGAGCCTCTGCCGCTGCTCGAGCAGCTCGCGCAGAAATACGGCTTCGAGCTCCTGAAGTACCCGGTTCCCGCCAACCAGATGCAGAACCAGAGCTCGCAGTGGCTCAACGTGCGCCGCGACCGGCCGGACTGGATGGTGATGTGGGGCTGGGGAGCAATGAACCCGACCGCGGTCAAGGAGGCAGCCAAGATCCGCTACCCCATGGAGCGGTTCGTGGGCGTGTGGTGGTCGGGCGGCGAGGACGACGCACGGCCGGCGGGTGAGGGGGCCAAGGGCTATCGCACCTTGAACTTCAACGCGGTCGGCGCGGACTTCCCCGCCATAAGGGACATCAGGAAGCACGTGGTCGAGAAGGGGCTGAGCCGGGTGAGCTCGCCCGACAAGGTGGGCGAGAATCTCTACAACCGCGGCGTCATGAACTCGGTCCTGATCGCCGAGGCGATCCGGACGGCGCAAGCGCTCTCCGGCAAGAAGCTGGTCACGGCCGAGGACGTGCGCCGCGGCCTCGAGAACCTGGACATCGACGAGGCGCGGCTCGAGGCGCTGGGCCTCAAGGGCTTCATGCCGACGATCAGGCTCTCCTGCGAGGACCATTCCGGCGCTCATCCGGTCTATGTCCAGGAATGGGACGGCAAGGCCTGGAGGAAGGTGACCGACTGGATCCCGCCGATGACGGACGTGGTGCGGCCGATGCTGGAGCAGGCCGCGGCCGAGTACGTCAAGGCGAACCAGCCTTGGCCCGAGCGCACCGAGCCCTGCAGCTAGATCGAGCAATTCGTCTCGCCCCGGTCGTCTTTTCTCCGTCGGGAGGAGGGACGACCGGCGGCGGCTCCGGGAGGTACGAGCTTGAGCGCGAGCGCCGGTCGGGCAGCGTTGCTCGAGATCAACAACATCGAGGTGGTCTACGACCACGTCATCCTCGTCCTGAAGGGCGTCTCGCTCGCCGTGCCGAAGGGCGGCATCGTGGCGCTTCTGGGTGCCAACGGCGCCGGCAAGACCACCACCTTGAAGGCGGTCTCGAATCTGCTGCGCGTCGAGCGCGGCGAGGTCACCCGCGGCGGCATCGTCTTCGACGGCGAGGAGGTGCAGGCGCTGAGCCCGGCCGAGCTCGTCCGCCGCGGCTGCATCCAGGTCATGGAGGGCCGGCATTGCTTCGGCCATCTCACGATCGAGGAGAACCTGCTCACCGGCGCCTACACCCGAAAGGACGGGGCCGCCGCCATTCGGGACGACCTCGAGCGGGTCTATGCCTGCTTCCCGAGGCTCAAGGAGCGGCGCCGCTCGCAGGCGGGCTACACCTCCGGCGGCGAGCAGCAGATGTGCGCGATCGGTCGGGCGCTGATGGCGCGGCCACGCATGATCCTCCTCGACGAGCCCTCGATGGGCCTCGCCCCGCAGCTCGTCGAGGAGATCTTCGAGATCGTGGCGAAGCTCAACCGCGAGGCCGGCGTCACCTTCCTGCTCGCAGAACAGAACACGAACCTGGCGCTTCGTTACGCGAGCTACGGTTATATCCTCGAGAGTGGCCGTGTCGTCCTTGACGGCGACGCGGAAACCTTGAAGAAGAACGAGGACGTGAAAGAGTTCTACCTTGGGTTAAACCCGACCGGGCGGAAGAGCTTTCGCGACATAAAAAGCTACAAGCGGCGGAAACGGTGGTTATAAGTGGCACATGGAGAGCTTAGTCGGCGCGCTATAGTTGATTTTGCTTTCGGGGTCGAGCCCGTTTCTCTGGCGCAGCGCCTGCAGCAGGCGCTGGTGCGCCGGCTGCGGGAGCGCATCGGCCCGGACCGCTACAACGGCTACGGCCAGTTGGCCGACTGGCGCTCGGGCCTCGTTCCCGGCATCGAGCCCGAGCTGCTCGGCGATCGGGTGTTCGACCTGCGCGCGCGCCTGGCGCGGCCCGACAGTCCGGCGGCGCTCACGCTGAACTCGTTCCTGCCCTGGCTGCGCCACATGGAGCGCCTGCGGCTCGCCGGTATCGAAGGCTTCCGGGAGCTCCACTTCGATGCACGTTGCCCGACCGGCGTGCGCGGCACGCCGCCGCACATCGAGCTGATAGCCTCGGGATCCTCCGGCGTGGTCGGCGCCTCGATCCGGACATTCGACTATCTCGCCCGGCGGCAGAGCAAGTTGTCGCCGGCCTACGCCGCCCTCGCCGTGCCCGAGACGCTGAGGCCGTGGATCGAGCTCATGCGCGCGGTCGCCGAGCGGGCCGAGCGGTTCCGCTATGTCGACGTGCCGGCGCTGGCGAAGCTCGCGGTCGGCATGGGGCGGATCTTCGCCGGTCGTCCGATCCGGCTGCTCTACATCTTTCTCGAGCCCCTGGATGCCGCGAACACATCGCCTTTCGACGAGCACCGGGTGGAGCTCGCCCGTCTGATCGCCATGGTGGCGGAAAGCGGGGTCAAGCTGGTGGCGTGCAGCTTCCACGAGCTCTGGCAGGGATGGCGACGGGACGAGCCTTTCCCCGGCCTGCGCGAGATCGTCGCGGAGCTCGAGCAGCGCTACAGCGTGGCCATGCCCCGCTGACGTCCGCTATGCTCCGGACGGCGCAGCGTTTCCGGCCGACGCGCCGATTGGGGTGAGGATGCCTGAGACGGGTGCGACCTACTACGACCGGCAGGAGGTACGGAACCGGGACGAGCGGGAGGCGGCGATCTTCCACGCCCTGCCGGGGCTGATCCGTCACGCGCTCGACACCGCGCCTCATTTCGCCGATCTGTTCGGCGGCATCGATCCCGACGCGGTGACGAACCGCGCCGCGCTGGCGCGTCTGCCGCTCACCCGGAAATCGGATCTGATCGAGCTGCAGGCGCGGCACCGGCCGTTCGGCCGGCTCAACGCGACGCCGGTCACGCGGCTCGCCCGCATCTTCGCCTCGCCCGGGCCGATCTACGACCCGGAGGGTGCCCGCACGGACTATTGGCGCTTCGCCCGGGCGATGTACGCGGCCGGCTTCAGGTCCGGCGACATCGTCCACAACACCTTCTCCTACCATCTCACCCCGGCCGGCTCGATGGCCGAGGGCGGAGCCCGGGCGCTGGGCCTGCCGGTGATCCCGGCCGGCACCGGCCAGACCGAGCTGCAGCTTCGCGCCATTGCCGACCTCAAGCCTACCGCCTATGTCGGGACCCCGTCTTTCCTCTCGATCCTGCTCGAGAAGGGGAGGGAGCTGGGCCTCGACACCTCGTCCTTGAGGAAGGCTCTGGTCTCGGGCGAGGCGTTCCCGCCGGCGCTGCGGCAGAAGCTCGAGGGCGAGTTCGGGATCGTGGCGTTCCAGTGCTACGCCACGGCTGATCTCGGTCTCGTCGCCTACGAGAGCTCGGCGCGGGAGGGCCTCATCCTCGACGAGGCGGTGATCGTCGAGATCGTTCGGCCCGGAACGGGCGATCCGGTGCCGGACGGGGAGGTCGGCGAGGTCGTGGTCACGGTGTTCAACCCCGACTACCCGCTGATCCGCTTCGCCACGGGCGATCTTTCCGCGATCCTGCCGGGGATCAGCCCGTGCGGCCGGACCAATGCGCGGATCAGAGGCTGGCTCGGCCGTGCCGACCAGACCACCAAGGTGCGCGGCATGTTCGTTCATCCCCGGCAGGTGCACGAGGCCGTGCGGCGCTGCGGGATCGACGGGCGGGCCCGCCTCGTCGTCACGCAGACGGCTGGGCGGGACGAGATGCGGCTCTTGTGCGAGGCTGCGGGCAGCCCCGAAGGGCTCGCGGTGCGACTTGCCGAGTCGCTCCGTGCTGCGACCGGCCTCAGGGGCGAGGCCGAGCTGGTCCCGCCGGGCTCGCTGCCGAACGACGGCAAGGTGATCGACGATCAGCGCTGAGGTCGGCCTCTTGTCCCCGATGTGCTTCGCTGCCGACGAGCTCGCCTGCGTGCGCGGCGGGCGTCTCGTGTTCGAGGCCCTGAGCTTCCGGCTGGCCCCGGGCGATGCGCTCGTGCTGCGCGGGCCCAACGGCAGCGGCAAGTCGACCCTGCTCCGCCTGCTCGCGGGCTTTCTCCGGCCGGCTGCCGGCATCTTGCGCTGGGACGACGAGCCGGTTGCCGCCGCTTCGCCCGAGCACCGCGCCCGGCTGCATTTCGTCGGCCACGCCGATCCGGTGAAGCCCTTGCTGTCGGTCGCCGAGAACGTACGCTTCGCGAGCACCGTCGCGGGCGGGGCGGTAGCACTCGCCCAGGCCTTGCGCCACTTCGCCCTGGACGAACTCGCCACGACACCGGCGCGCTTCCTCTCCTCGGGCCAGAAGCGACGAACGACGCTGGCCCGCCTGCTCGCGAGCCCGCGGCCTTTGTGGCTGCTCGACGAGCCGGGTGTCGGCCTCGACCGTGCCAACCGCGACCGCCTCGAGCAGGCGATCGCGGATCACCGTGCGGGCGGCGGCATCTGCATCCTCGCCACCCACGGCGACGTCGCGGTGCGCGACGCCTATGTCCTCGATTTCGGGTCCTGACCGTCCGTGGCCGCCCTGAAAGCGCTCCTCGCCCGCGACCTTTCGCTCGCCTTCCGGCGCGGCGCCGACACCGCCATGGGGCTCGTCTTCTTCGTCGTCGCCCTCTCGCTGTTCCCCTTCGGTGTCGGCGCCTCGCCCGACATCCTGGCCCGGATCGGGGCGGGGGTGATCTGGGTCGTGGCCCTGCTGGCGGTTCTCTTGACCCTCGACCGTCTCTGGCAGGCCGACTTCGAGGACGGCTCGCTCGAGCTGATCCTACTCTCGCCGGCTCCCCTCGAGCTGCTCGTGGTCGTGAAATGCCTCGCCCACTGGCTCACGAGCGGGCTCCTTCTGGTCGTGGCCTCGCCGCTTCTGGCACTGCTCATGAACCTGCCGACGGAAGGCTGGTGGGCGCTGCCGCTCGCCCTTCTTCTGGGCACGCCCACGCTCACCCTCATCGGCTCGATCGGTGCTGCGCTGCTTTTGGGCAGCCGTCGGGGCAGCGTGCTGATCGCGCTCCTGGTCCTGCCGCTCTACGTCCCGGTCCTGATCTTCGGTGTGGCGGCGGTGGAAGGTGTCCTCATGGGGCTGAGCGGCGCCGCACCGCTCCTGATCCTGGGCGCTATCCTGCTCGCAGCGCTGGCGCTGACCCCTTTCGCCACCGCTGCGGCCTTGAGGCTGGCGCTGGAATAGATCTTGCATCTTGCTTTCGTCATCCGGCTGGCCGACATCAAGGCCAGCCTTCAGCGCTTGGCCGGATCATGCACGCTTACGCCAACCCCCTCCGCTTCCAGCGGATCGCCGATGCCGTCTTTCCTTGGACGGCCTGGGCCACCGTCCTGCTCGCACCCGTGGCCCTCTGGTTTGCCCTCGTCGTGGCGCCGGCCGACTACCAGCAGGGCGAGGCCTACCGGATCATCTACGTCCACGTCCCGGCCGCGTGGATGAGCATGTTCTGCTATCTCTTCGTCGCCGTGGGCAGTGCGGTGGGGTTGATCTGGCGCCATCCCCTGGCCGAGGTCGCGGCCCGCGCCGCGGCCCCTGTGGGCGCCGTGTTCACGGCGATCGCGCTCGTCACCGGCTCGCTCTGGGGCAAGCCGATGTGGGGCACCTGGTGGGTGTGGGACGCGCGGCTGACCTCGGTCCTGATCCTGTTCTTCCTCTATCTCGGCTATATCGCGCTGCACGACGCCTTCGAGGACCCGGCGCGTGGTGCCCGCGCCGCCTCGATCCTCGCGCTCGTGGGCGTGGTCAACATCCCGATCATCAAGTTCTCGGTCGACTGGTGGAACACGCTCCACCAGCCCTCGAGCATCCTGCGCATGGGCGGGCCGGCGCTCGATCCCTCGATGCTCTGGCCACTCCTCCTGATGGCGCTCGTGTTCAAGCTCTATTTCGTGACCGTCGTGATCCTGCGCATGCGCGCCCAGCTCACCGAGCGCCGGATCCGGAATCTCCGCCTCAGCGCCGCTGCCGCCTGAGGCGGCTTCGGAACCCGCTCTCTGCTGCCCGACCCGGCATCGGAAGGTGGAGCGGCCGAGGTCTTCCGGCAAGCGAGGGTGCGCGCGTCGGCGCGGTCCAGCGCGCTTTTTGCCGCGTTTGCCGCTTTTTCGGCTCGGGTCTATAAGCCTACGACCTTCCGCGAGATTGGGGCGCACCCCGCCGCGCGGCACCACGACCTCATGCCCTGGGAGGACGATCTTGCCCGTTACCGGTCATGACACCCTGCAGGTCCGCCGCTCGCTGCAGGTGGGCGACCTCGCCTACGACTATTTCTCGATTCCCGAGGCCGAGAAGGCTCTGGGCGACCTTTCGCGGCTGCCTTTCTCACTCAAGGTGCTGCTCGAGAACCTGCTCCGCTTCGAAGACGGCCGCAGTGTCACCGTCGAGCATCTGAAGGCCATGGCGGCCTGGCTCAAGGAGCGCAGCTCGCAGACCGAGATCGCGTACCGGCCCGCGCGCGTGCTGATGCAGGACTTCACCGGCGTGCCGGCGGTGGTCGATCTCGCCGCCATGCGCGACGCCATGGTGGCCTTGGGCGGCGATCCCAAGAAGATCAACCCGCTCGTCCCGGTCGATCTCGTCATCGACCACTCGGTCCAGGTCGATGCTTTCGCGAGCAGGCTCGCCTTCGAGCGCAACGTCGAGCTCGAGTATGAGCGCAACCGGGAGCGCTATGCCTTCCTGCGCTGGGGCTCGCAGGCGTTCGACAATTTTCGCGTCGTCCCGCCCGGCACCGGCATCTGCCACCAGGTCAACCTGGAGTACCTCGCCCAGGTGGTCTGGACCGCGAAGGAGGGCAACAAGGAGGTCGCCTATCCCGACACGCTGGTCGGCACCGACAGCCACACCACGATGGTGAACGGCCTCGCCGTGCTGGGCTGGGGCGTCGGCGGCATCGAGGCCGAGGCGGCGATGCTGGGCCAGCCCGTCTCTATGCTGATCCCCGAGGTTGTGGGCTTCAAGCTGACGGGGGCGCTGCCCGAGGGTGCGACCGCCACCGACCTCGTGCTGACCGTGACGCAGATGCTGCGCAAGAAGGGGGTCGTCGGCAAGTTCGTCGAGTTCTACGGTCCCGGCGTCGGCAAACTGCCGCTCGCCGACCGTGCCACGATCGCCAACATGGCGCCCGAATACGGTGCCACCTGCGGCTTCTTCCCGATCGACGAGGTGACGCTCGACTATATGCGCCTCACCGGCCGCACGCCGGAGCGCGTGGCGCTGGTCGAGGCCTATGCCAAGGCGCAGGGCATGTGGCGCCACGACGGGATGGCGGATCCCGTCTTCACCGACACGCTCGAGCTCGACCTCTCGACCGTCGAGCCTTCGCTCGCGGGTCCCAAGCGCCCGCAGGACCGTGTGCCGCTCAAGAGCGCCAAGCAGAGCTTCGAGGATGCGCTCCCGAGCCTCGCCGGCGACAGCCCGCGCGACGCCAGCGTCCCGGTCAAGGGGACGGACTACAGCCTGAAGCACGGCGACGTCGTGATCGCCGCCATCACGAGCTGCACCAATACCAGCAACCCCGGCGTCATGATCGCCGCCGGCCTCGTCGCCAAGAAGGCGGTCGAGAAGGGCTTGAACCGCAAGCCCTGGGTCAAGACCTCGCTGGCACCCGGCTCGCGCGTCGTCACCGACTATTACCGGAAGGCGGGCCTTCAGACCTATCTCGACCAGATCGGCTTCGATCTCGTCGGCTACGGCTGCACCACCTGCATCGGCAACTCCGGCCCGTTGCCTGATGCAATCGGCGACGCCGTCAACGAGGGCAAGCTGGTCGTCGCCGCCGTGCTTTCCGGCAACCGCAACTTCGAAGGCCGCGTCCACGCGCAGGTGAAGGCCAACTATCTGGCCTCGCCACCCTTGGTCGTCGCCTATGCCCTCGCCGGCTCGATGACCAGGGACATCACCACCGAGCCCTTGGGTATGGGCAAGGACGGCAAGCCCGTCTACCTCAAGGACGTCTGGCCGACGCCGCAGGAGGTGGACGCGGCGGTGCGCTCGGCCGTCACGGCCGAAGGTTTCAGGGCGTCCTACGCCGACGTCTTCGCGGGCGACGCGCGCTGGGCCGCGATCGGCGCCGACAAGGCGGCGATGACCTATAGCTGGGACCCGAACAGCACCTACATCCAGCTCCCGCCCTACTTCACGGGCATGAGCCGCGAGCCGGCGAAGAGCGTTTCCGACATCAAGGGGGCGCGCATCCTGGCGCTCTTGGGCGATTCGATCACGACCGACCACATCAGCCCGGCCGGCAACATCGCCAAGACCAGCCCTGCGGCCAAGTACCTGATGAGCCGCGGCGTCGAGCCCAAGGACTTCAACCAGTACGGTGCGCGCCGTGGCAGCCACGAGGTCATGATGCGGGGCACCTTCGCCAACATCCGCATCAAGAACGAGATGCTGGGCGGCAAGGAGGGCGGCTACACGAAGCTCTGGCCGGAAGGTACCGAGATGTCGATCTACGATGCCGCCATGGCCTACAAGGAGCGCGGCGTACCGCTCGTGGTGATCGGCGGCAAGGAATATGGCACCGGCTCCTCGCGCGACTGGGCGGCCAAGGGCACCAGCCTGCTCGGCGTGAAGGCGGTGATCGCCGAGAGCTTCGAGCGCATCCACCGCTCGAATCTGGTCGGCATGGGTGTCCTGCCCTTGTGCTTCTACGAGGGCACGGACCGCAAGACCCTGGGGCTCGATGGCAGCGAGACCATCGACATCCTGGGCCTTGAGGCGGGTCTCAAGCCCCGTATGCAGCTCACCTGCCGCATCACCCGGGCGGACGGCTCGGTGCAGGAGGTTCCGGTCCTGTGCCGCGTCGATACGCTGGACGAGGTCGACTACTACAGGAACGGCGGCATTCTGCAGTATGTGCTGCGCCAGCTCCTGGCTTCGAGCGAGCCCGTCGGCCGCGCCTGAGCCACGATCTCCATCGGTCGTCACGAGCGCCGGCCTTCGGGCCGGCGCTTTTTTGCGTGCGCGCGCCCGCCGTCGCGGTTTGCCGGTCCCGGCACGGAGACGAGCCTTGACCGATGCCTGGATCGGCGTTCAGTATCATAACGGGACCATATCGCCGATCGGGCCGATTTTGTCCCGCATTTCCAGACAACTGGGAGAAATGGCGATGATTCTGACCTCGCGCCGCTCCGTGCTCGCGACGGCCGGCCTGCTGGCCATGGGCCTCGCCGGCTGCAGCAACACGCAAGGCCCCGTCTCCGCCTCCACGAGCACCGGAGCCAAGCGGGCCGCGATCGACGCCGAGGTCGACGCGGCCCTGGCGGAGCTCTATCGCACGCGGCCGGGTGCGAGGCAGCTCGCCGACCGGGCCAAGGCCATTCTGGTGTTCCCGAGCATCACCCAGGCCGGCTTCGGCGTCGGCGGCCTCTACGGCACCGGCGCCATGCGCGAGGGCGGCAGGACCACCGGCTACTACAACATCGCCGGCGGCACGATCGGGTTCCAGATCGGCGGGCAGAGCTTCTCACAGGCCTACTTCTTCAACACCGCCGACGCGCTCGAGACCTTCCGCAAGACCAAGGGCTTCGAGCTCGGCGCCGGGCTCACCGCCGTCGCCGCCGACTTCGGCGCCAACGGCGAGATCACGACCTCGACCCTGCAGAAGCCGCTCGTGGTCGTGACTTGGGGTCAGTCCGGCCTCATGGCCGGCGCCACCATCGAAGGCGCCAAGATCACCGAGATCAATCCCTGACGGATGCTGACGCCGGAGGCACGGCGCCGCTCCCGCGCTGGAGCTTTCTTACCAAACGATCATAATCCTGTGCGCAAGTTACCCGAGATGGTGCTATATCGTTAAGCGAATGAAATCCGATTGCTGCGCGGAGGGGCATGCCTCGGCGCAGCAACGGATAATGGCTGTGAGGAAAGGAACCTTTCCGACCATGGGCGGTTCTGGGTTGGCACCGCGGCAGGGCGCGCACTGATAATCATGAGTCATCGAGACGATGAGAAAGGCCGAGGGAACCAGACGGAAACGGACGAGGCGATGCTGGATCGAGCTTTCGACCGATGGCTGAACCGTCAGTTGCATCGGCTTTACGATCCGGTGTTGGTCGAGGCTGTTCCCGACGAGATCATGCGTCTTCTCGAGCAGTTCGAGACTCGTGCCGACCCGGCGCCGGAGAAGCCGGATGAGGACGAAGGCAAGAGCTGACCTCCTGGCTGTGGTCTCCTTGCGGCAGGTTCTGCCGCCATCACCGACGTGGATACCACGAGCATGAGCAACGAACTGGCCCAGGATCTTGCGCGCCATCTTCCTTTCTTGCGACGCTACGCTCGCGCCCTGAGTAGGGATCAGCAATTCGGCGATCATCTGGTCCGCGCCTGCCTCGAGCATCTCCTGCAGAGTGGTCGTCTGCTCGAGCGCGATCGCCTCAAGCTCGAGCTCTACCGGAGCCTGACCCGGATCTGGTCGGAGGTGGCGAATGGCCAGCCATCCTCGGATGCCGGTACCACGATCGAGAATGCGCGCATCGTGGCGGAACGCATCGCGCATCTCGCGGGGCCGCGTCGCCAGATCCTGCTGCTCGCCACGCTCGAGGGCCTTTCGCCGTTCCAGGTGGCGACGGTGATGGACCTGCCGGAGGAGACGGTGCGCAGCGAGCTCGCCGCCGCCAAGCAGGAGCTCCGCTCGCAACCGCCGACGCGCATCCTGATCATCGAGGACGAGCCGGTGATAGCGCTCGACATCGCGCGCACCGTCGAGGACACCGGCCACACCGTCACCGGGATCGCCACCACCCACCGCGAGGCGGTCGAGCTGGCCCGGGCCGATCATCCGGGGCTGGTGCTGGCCGACATCCAGCTTTCCGACGACAGCTCCGGCATCGAGGCCGTCAAGGAGATCTTGAGCCATTACCAGGTGCCGGTGATCTTCATCACGGCGTTTCCCGATCGGCTGCTGACGGGCGAGCGGCCGGAGCCGACCTTCCTCATCACCAAACCCTTCGATCCGGAGATCTTGAACGTCGCCATTTCCCAGGCGCTCGCAACCGCAGACGACGCCTAGAGGCGGGCCGGCATGGAGCCGGGCATGAGCGCGCCGACACCGATCGGCCGCGAGCATCGCTGGCCGGCCGGCCTCAAGGCTCGCATGGCGTTCATCCTGGCCGTGGTCCTGATCCCGGCACTGCTCTACTCCTGCTGGCAGGCGGTCGAGGCCTATCGCGACCGTCGGGAGCAGCAGGCCGCGGCCGTCTCGACCATGCTCCGGATCATCGCGAGCTACGAGGCGGACCTGTTCGACAAGACCCGCATGCTGCTCCAGCGCCTGGCCATCGAGCCGGCCATCCAGCGGACCGAGCAGCCGGCCTGCACCGAGCGCCTGATCGAGGCCCGCAACCGCAGCCCGGAATATTTCGACTTCGTCGTGCTCGACGCGGACGGAACGGGCGTGTGCAGCAGCGCCCGGGAGCTGCTCGGACCTTCGAGCGACCAGGGCGGCTATTTTCGGCGGCTGCGCGACGGCGCCGGCTTCGCGATCAGCGATGTCTTCCCGCGTCGGACCGGCAGCGGCAAGACGATCGTGGCTGCCGTGCCGCTGCGCAGCCCTACGGCGAGCGGTCCCTTCTCGGGTGCGGTCGCGGTCTCCATCAACCCGCAGAGCTTCCAGCGTGCGGTCGACAGCATCGACCTGCCGCCGGGAGGCATCGCCTTTCTGGTCGACGGCAAGGGCGAGCCGCTGCTGCCGCTCACGCGGGAAAGGCAGGGCGTGCCTGCCCTGCCGAGCAGCGAGCTGTTCGCGGAGCTCGCGGGGCAGGGCGAGGGCGGGATCACCGCCGAAGGAGCGGACGGAATCCGCCGCGACTACTATCTCGCCAAGATCGCAGGCGACGACCTGTTCGTGGTCGTGGGCGTGCCTTCGCTCCCGCGCTTCGCCTGGCTGCAGCGCGAGCTCGTGATCGGCGTGTTCGCGCCGACCTTGATGCTGGCGCTGGCCGTCGTCACGATCTGGACCGCGAGCGACTATCTCGTCATCCGCCACGTGCGTACGCTGGGCGTGGCGGCGCGCGCCTACAGCCGTGGCGAGCTCGACCTCAGGCTCGATCTCGCTTCCGCGCCGCAGGAGTTCCAGGAGCTGGCGCGTACGCTCGCGCGGATGGCGAGCCGCATCCATCGCCGCGAGGAGGAGCTGCGCGCCTCGCTCGAGCAGAAAGAGCTGCTGCTGCGCGAGGTGCACCATCGGGTCAAGAACAATCTCCAGATCGTGCAGAGCCTCTTGAACTTGCACGCCCAGCGGCTCCAGTCGCCGCGGGCGCGCGATGCCGTCCGGCAGACGCAGATGCGGGTCGGCGCTCTGGTGCTGGTCCACCGCAATCTCTACGAGAACGACGACATTCAGGAGATCGATCTCGGTAGCTTCCTCCCCGAGCTGTGCAGCATGCTGGAGGAGGTCAACGCGGCCGACCATGCCGCGGTCCAGCTCTCGGTCGTCGCGGAATCGGTCCGGGTGCTCGCCGATCAGGCCATCCCGCTCGCTCTGCTCGTCACGGAGGCCGTGAGCAACGCGTTCAGGCATGCGTTCCGCGACGAGCAGGGCGGCCATGTCGAGGTCGGGCTCGCGAGGGAAGGCGAGCGCGTCCGGCTGGTCGTCGCCGACAACGGCAGCGGCTTCGCTGCGGCGGACGACGGCGGCGGCATGGGGATCACACTGATGCACATGCTGGCCAAGCAGCTCGGCGGCAGCCTCGTCGTGGCCGAAGCCACCGGCATCAGGTTGACACTCGACTTCCCGCTCCGGGAAGGAAGGACCCAATCCCGATCCGGGAAGATTCCGGCCACGGGTGAGGCGACCGCCGCCTGAGCCGTCGAGGCTTCCTTCGCAGGGCTTTGCCCTCGGCGCTTCCAGCCTCTGCCGTGACGTGCGGCATCAGGGAACTGCGCTGCATCACCGTTGGTTTGATCGGCGACGTGGCGGCTCTCGGCAGAGGCCGCCGAGACGGGAAACTCCAGCGGACCGACGGTTTTTCCGGATCGCGGCGGCGAGCCCCTTACGCGGGTTCCTCGCGGCGGCGGTCGAGGTCTGCCCGAAAGGAGCTGCCTCATGGGCTTCGAAATCGGCGGCCTGGTCGGCCTCCTCGTGCTGATCGCGGACATCTGGGCCATCCTCAACATCATCGGCAGCTCCGCATCGACCGGAGCAAAGCTGGTCTGGGTGCTCGTCATCCTGGTGCTGCCCGTTCTGGGCCTCCTGATCTGGCTCGCTGCCGGCCCGCGCGCGGCCCGCCTCGCCGAGCCGCGGTGATCGCGACGGGCCGTGCTTGGCGGGTGGTGGAACCTTGCCTTGTCCGGTCCGTTGTTAGGTCGAGACCAGGACGAGGCAGACAGAGAGAACGTGATGGGCGTGTTCAGAGAGGACGTTGCGGCGCTGGTTCCCCACCTGCGGGCGTTCGCGCGCAGTCTTACGGGCGGCGACGTTCAGCTTGCCGACGACATCGTGCAGGACACGATTGTGAACGCGCTCCAGGCGCAGCACCAGTTCACGCCTGGCACCAACCTGAAAGCTTGGCTGTTCACCATCCTCCGCAACCGCTTTCGCAGCGTCATCGCCAGGAAGCACGTCACGGCCGAGGTCCCCGACGACGATCTCGAGCGTCATTCCTGGGCGCCGGCCGAACAGGAGAGCCGGATCGAGGTCGCTGCCTTCAAGCGGGCGTTCCGGGCGCTCAGCGCCGCGCATCGCGAGGTTCTGGTCCTGGTCGCGGTCCACGGCCTGCCCTACGAGCAGGTGGCCGCGATCTGCGGCTGCGAGATCGGCACGGTGAAGAGTCGCGTCAACCGCGCCCGTGCCATGTTGAAGAAGATGCTCCTCGACGATGCCTTGCCGCTCGACCCCGAGCGGATGCCGGCGGTCGTGCACGCCGGCCGGCTGGCGGCGCCGGGCGAGGCCGATCTCGCCGAGGCCGGCCGGGCCAGCCGGTTGCACAGCGGCGCGGAGCATCGTCGTGCCGCGACCGTGCCGCGGCGCAGCCTGAACTGATCTTTTCCACTCGTTCCCCGCAGTCGACTGGGCGCCCGCAAGGGCGCCGTTTTTTGCTGCCGCAGGACGGGAAAGCCAGGAAGCGCGACGGCATTCCTCGTGGATCGCGGCGCACGTCGCGCTCACGCGGGCGCGAACACCTCGATCGCCTGCGGCAGGACGGTGAAGTGGACCGGGGTATGCGTGGTGAGCTCGCCGTCCGTGTTCACGGGCAGCATCCGGTCGGTCAGAACGTCGATCGCGGGTGCGGTGAGGGTGACCACGCCCGCGATGGCCGAGTGCCGGCCGCGCAGGAGCCAGGGCAGCTTGCGGAGGAGCTGCCAGGGACTGTGCGGCTCGAGGGCGTAGAGATGGAGAAGCTGATCGTCGATCGCCGCCTCCTCGTGCACGACGATGCCGCCGCCGTGATAGCGCCCGTTGCCGACCGCGATCTGGATCGCCTTCACCGCGACCGTCTCGCTGCCGGTGCGGATGGTGGCGTGGAACGGCTGCCCCAGGCCGATCCGGGCCAGCGTGATGGCATAGGCGAGCGCACCGAAGCGGCGCTTCGTCCGCCGGTCCATCGCCCGCGCCAGGCGGGCGCTCAGGCCCATCGTGGCGATGTTGAAGAACAGCTTGTCGTTGGCGCGGCCGAGGTCGATCCGCCGACGCTTGCCGACGACGACGATCCGCGCCGCCGCCACGGGATCGGGCGGAATCGCGAGCACGCGCGCCAGATCGTTCGCGGTCCCAAGCGGCAGGATGCCGAGCGGCAGCCCGGTCGCGAGCAGAGCCTCGGCGGCCGCGTTCATGGTTCCATCGCCGCCGCCGATCACGACGAGGTCGACGAGCGCGCGGTGCTCCCGGATCGCCGCCTCGACCTCGACCGGGCTGTCGAGCCGCAAGGCCAGGACCTCCATGCCGGAGGAGCGCAGGACCTCCAGCGCCGCCGTGACGTCGTTGCTGCCCCTGCGGCTGCGGGCATTGATCACCACGAGCGCTCTATGAGGTCTCACCGCCGCGCCGCCTCCTCGATCGGCCGGGGATGCAACCTGCCGGAAGAAGGCAGGTTCCGACCCCGCGAGGACGGCTCGGGCGGCCATGCGCCCGCTCGGCGCTGACGGCGCGAGGAGCCGGTCCGCCCCGTTGGCTTCGCTGCCGACCGCCCCAGACGGTCCCGACGGTGCCCTAGCGCGGTGCGGGCGATCCGGTGCGGCGCGTGCTCGCCTGCGCCGCGATCAACGTGTTGCGCAGGAGGCAGGCCACGGTCACCGGGCCGACCCCGCCCGGGACCGGGGTGATGGCGTCCGCGACCCGGATGGCCTCGGCGAAGGCGACGTCGCCGACGAGCCGGCTGCCGCCGTCGCCCGTGGCGACGCGGTTGATGCCGACGTCGATCACCACCGCACCGGGCTTGATCCAGTCGCCCCGGACCATCTCCGCCCGGCCGATGGCCGCGACCAGGATGTCGGCCCGGCGGCACAGCTCGGGCAGGTCGCGCGTGCGGGAATGGGCCACGGTCACCGTGCAGTCGGCGCCGAGCAGAAGGGCCGCCATCGGCTTGCCGACGATGTTGGAGCGGCCGATCACGACCGCATGGCATCCGGCGAGACCGTCGCTCCCGAGCGTCGTGCGCAGAAGGTGCAGGCAGCCCCAGGGCGTGCACGGCACCAGGAGATCCTCGGGCAGAGAGCGGCCGGCCGAGAACAGGCGGCCGACATTGAGCGGATGGAACCCGTCCACGTCTTTGCCCGGGTCGATGGCGCGGAGCACCGCCTCGGCGTCCATGTGCGCAGGCAAAGGAAGCTGGACCAGGATGCCGTGTGTCGCGGGATCGTCGTTGAGCCGCTCGATCCGTGACAGGAGCTCCACGGTGGTGCTCGTCTCGGGCAGCTCGATCAGCTCGCCCGCGATCCCGGCCTCGGCTGCCATCCGCGTCTTGGTCCGGACATAGGCGCGGCTCGCCGGATCGTCGCCGACGATGATCACCCGCAACCCCGGTGCCAGCCCGTGCCTGGTCGTGAAGGCGGCAGCCTCGTCGCGGACGGCCGCTCGCAGCCGGGCCGCCTCGGCCTTGCCGTCGATGATGCGTGCCGCCATGCGCTCCGTCTCCCTCGCTCGAGGCGTGCACCAGTCCCGCCGGGACTCGCTCCGCCCCGATCTCGGGCCGGGGCGGGATGGGGCCCGGATGCTGCCGGCCCGTGCCCGGGTCCGGCTTGGCTAGTCGGTCGGATCCGGATCGGCAAGGCCGAGCGCCGCGAGTTCGGCCAGGATCGCCTGCGAGGTCGGATCGGCGCGGCGCTGCGGGGGGATGTAGGTCTGAAGGTTGGAGCGCCGTGGCTCCATCACGATGCGGGTGCTGCCCACGGCGGTGCTGCGCGGCAGCGGCGCGCCATCGGTCGCGCCCGGCACGGACGGTCTCGTCGGGGTCCTCAGCCTGAGCGTCGTGGCGCGGTTACGGTCGGTCATCGTCGCTATACCGTTCTGGCGTTCCGTTGCAGGGAGGGGCTCGATCGGGGAGTAGGGGCAGGTCGGCTCGAGCCACAGCGGATCCGCGCCTGTCGACCGGGAAGGCGTCGCATTCCGTCGTCAGGACGAAGAAGGATCGCGTGTGCCGACAATCCGGGCTCTGGCTGTGCACTTCGGGGCTGCCACTCGCAGCCCGCGAAAGCTAGCCGTTTCGTGACCGGACCGCAATGGCGGCGGCCCGTGCGGGCGGCCGCCTGTGACGATGACGCGCGCCCCCGAGGAGTCGCATCCCGTTCTGGCGCCGGCCACGGTCGGGCCATCGGCCATCCGGCAGGTTTGCCCGTCGCGGGCAATGGTATTATGAGCATACGAGCAGGAAGGGCCAGGAGCGATCAACGGCGAGTGATTTCCATGGATAACGAACCGATCCGCCGCCGCAAGCTGTCGCACGAGGTGCTCGACCGTCTCCTCGCCCGGATCACCCGGGGTGAGTTCGCACCAGGCGAGCACCTGCCGTCCGAGCGCGATCTCATGAACCAGTACCAGGTCGGCCGGCCGGCCGTGCGCGAGGCCATGCAGGCGCTGGAGCGGATGGGTTTCATCACCATCACCCACGGCGAGCGGGCGCGCATCGTGGCGCCGACGGCCAGGACCATCATCGACCAGGTGGCGCACGCCGCCCGCCATCTGCTCGCGACCTCGCCCACGACGCTGCAGCAGCTCAAGGAGGCGCGGCTGTTCTTCGAGACCGGCATCGTCCGCATGGCCGCGGCCCGCGCCACCGACGCCGACATCGCCCGGCTGAAGGAGCGGCTCGACGAGCACCGCGCGGCTGCGGCCACGCAGAGCCTCGGACGCTCCGACTATTGGGACGAGTTCCTGCAGAAGGACATGGCATTCCATCGCGAGATCGCCGTCATCACCGGCAACTCGATCTATGTCGCGTTGAGCCAGGCGATCTTCGAGTGGCTGGCCGAGTTTCATGTCGGCCTCGTGCGACTCAAGGGTGCGGAGGCCCTGACCATCCAGGAGCACACGGCGATCTTCGAGCGCATCGCCGCACGGGACGTCGAGGGAGCGGCCGAGGCCATGACTCGTCATCTCAGCCGCGCCAACGAGCTCTACCGTCAGTTCGAGCGCACGGCCGAGACCGTGTGAACCCCTGTTGCGGTGACCGGCACGGTCGGTGTGACGAGCCCATGAGAACCTCGCTCGTGCGAGCGATCCCCGGATCGACAAAAGCCGCGATCCTGACCGCCGATCTTGGCGCTTCCAATGTCATCGGCCGGCGGACGGCAGCTTCGGCGTGGCCGGATCGGCCTTCGCACCGTCCGCAGCGCTTCATCATCGCCGATCTCGGCATCCCCCTGGACCTTGCCCGCTTCTTCTTCGGCGAGAACGCGCGTCTGCCGCACGCGGGGCGGAAATCCCGGACGCGGACAGTCTCGAGACTCCTCATCGAGCAGTCGTACACGGCAGTGGCTGCTAGCGCTTGACTTTCACTGGTATGATGACATGATGTGACGCAGGCATGCACCCACCAACGATCCGGCGGCATCCGGCAGGTGCCGTCGGCCAAAGCACGAAGGGACATGTCAGGGAGGTTGTGCTGCATGGACCGGCGACACGTGATCCTGGTCGAGTTCACGCTGGCCCCCGCGACGCGTGATGCGTTCCGCGCTCTCGTCCTGGAGAACGCCGCCGCGTCCATGCAGCGCGAGCCGGGCTGCCGGCGGTTCGACGTCCTCGTCCCCGAGGGCGATCCCGGCGATCGGGTGATCCTCTACGAGATCTACGACGATGCGGCGGCGTTCGAGGCGCATCTCGCGAGCGAGCACTATCGGCGCTTCGCCGAGGCCGCGGGTCCGCTCGTCCTGACCAAGGCCGTGACCAGGCTCGGCTTCGCCGCCTGAGCGGCGACCCATTCCAAGGAGACGGCAGCCATCATGGCAGCGGACAGCCTCAAGGCCCAGGCACAGAGCCGGGAGCTCAAGGTCGGCCACTTCATCGTCGAGTTCGCGACTCCCGGCATCGGCTACATGCTGAAGAACGCCGGCTGCGACTTCGTCCTGTTCGACACCGAGCATTCGGGCTTCGGCTTCGAGACCATCAAGAGCGTGCTGCGCTACTTCGAGGCCGCCCGCTTGCCCGCCATCGTGCGCGTGCCGTCCAAGGAGTACCACCACATCGCCCGCGCCGCCGACATGGGGGCCGAGGGCATCATGCTGCCGATGGTGAACGACGCCGCCGAGGCGCGGCACATCCTGAACTGCATGAAGTACACGCCCATGGGCCAGCGCGGCGTGGCGCTCGGGGTCGCGCACGACCTCTACCAGGGCGGTGCGGTCATGGACAAGCTGAGCGGCGCCAACACCCGCACCACCTTCTTCGCCCAGATCGAGACCAGAGCCGGGGTCGAGAACGCCGACGCCATCGCCGCCCTCGACGGTGTCGACTGCCTCTGGGTCGGCCATTTCGATCTCTCGGCCTCGCTCGGCATTCCGGGCCAGTTCGAGCACAAGGATTTCCTGGACGCGATCGACGCCGTGACCCGCGCCTGCCGGCGTCACGGCAAGGCCACGGGCCGGCTCGTGCCCGATGTCGCGACCGGTGCTGCCTATCATGCCAAGGGCTTCGACTTCATCTGCTATTCCGGCGACGTCTGGGCCTACCAAGCGGCGGTGAAAGCCGGTGTGGACGGCATCCGCAAGGCCTGCGGGGGTGGGGCATGAGCCGGCTCAAGGTGGCGCTGAGTGGCGACTTCAAGCGCCCCGACGGCAGCCCGACCTACCCCAGCTTCGACCTCTCGCCGCTCCTGGACGACCCGGACGTCGAGGTGGTGTTCGTCGATCCCGTGGACGGCGTCATGCCGGCGACTGGGCTCGCCGGCTGCGATGCCCTGATCCTGCTGATGCCGAGGTTCACCGCCGCGAGCGTGCCGGCCGACGGCAGGCTCGCGGTCGTCGCCCGCTTCGGCGTCGGCTACGACAGCGTGGACGTGAAGGCCTGCACCGACAACGGCATCGCCCTCGTCATCACGCCCGACGGCGTGCGCCGGCCGGTGGCGGTCTCGATCCTGACCTTCGTCCTCGCCCTCTCGCAGCGGCTCCTGATCAAGGACCGGCTGTGCCGGCAAGGCCCCGAGGGCTGGGCGAGACGGTCCGACTACATGGGTGAGGGGCTCGTCGGCAAGACGCTCGGCCAGCTCGGCATGGGCAATATCGGTGCGGAGGTGTTCCGCCTCGCCCAGCCCTTCGGCATGAAGTTCCTCGCGCACGATCCCTACCAGGATCCGACGGTCGCGGCCGAGCTCGGCGTCGAGCTCGTCGGTCTCGAGGAGCTGTTCCGCCGCGCCGACTTCCTCTCGGTGAGCGTGCCGCTCAGCGACGCCACCCGGCATCTCGTGAGCGACCACCTCCTCGGCCTGATGAAGCCCACCGCTTGGCTGATCAATACCGCACGCGGGCCGATCGTCGACCAGAAGGCGCTCTACCGGGCGCTCCGCGACGGCTGGATCGCCGGGGCCGGGCTCGACGTGTTCGAGGTCGAGCCGTGCCCTGCCGACGAGCCCATCTTGGCGCTCGACAACGTCATCGTGACGCCGCACTCCTTGTGCTGGACCGACGAGTGTTTCGCCGGCAACGGCGCGGCCGACGTGCGTGCGGTGCTGGACGTGATGCACGGGCGCATACCGCGGGGCATCGTGAATCGCGAGGTGATCGATTCCACGGCCTGGCGGAGCAAGCTCGCGGCGCTGCAGGCCCGCTTCGGCGGCTGACGGTTCGCGCGAAGGCGCGATCCTTGGGGGAGGCGAGAACGATCATGCGCAGACGTGACTTCGTGTGGACCGGTGCCGCGCTCGGCGGCTGGGCCGCTCTCGGCTTGCCGCGGCCGGCCTGGGCGGCCTCCGCGGCGGAGATCGCGGTCGAGGAGGCCAGGCGCTTCAAGGGCACCGAGATCAGCATCGTCTGGGAGGCCGGGCTCCAGTCGCTCGATCCTCTGAACTTCTCGGGGCCGAGGTGGAAGGAGCTCACCGGCATCTCGGTCAAGGTGATCGAGGTGCCGACCGCCGAGATGTTCACGAAGATCCTGCAGGAGCACCGGGCCGGAACCGGCGCTTACGACGCGCTCAACGTCATCCCGTCCTGGATGCCCGATCTCGTGCGCGCCGGCGCCCTCGAGCCGCTCGATCCTTACGTGGACAAGTACGGCTACCGCGAGGAGCTGAAGGAGATCGCCCCCGTCTACCGCGACAACCAGATGACGGTGGACGGCAAGATCTATGGCTTCCCCGACGACGGCGACGTGTTCGTCCTCTACTATAGGAAGGACGTCCTGAGCAATCCCGAGATCCGGGCCGCCTACAAGGCGAAGCATGGCACGGACCTGCCCGTGCCGCCCAAGACCTGGAAAGAGTTCGACCAGGTGGCGGCGCTGATCACCGAAGCGACCGGCGGCAAGCCCTACGGCGCCGCGTTCTTCCGCGATGCGCCCTATGCCCAGTTCATGTTCCAGGAGCGGTTCCGCAACGAAGGCGGCCGCTTCTTCGATCCCGCCACCATGAAGGCCGCGGTGAACAGCGAGGCCGGGGTCAAGGTCTTCACCGACTGGCTCGCCGAGAACAAGGTGATGCCGAAGGGGGTCGAGACCTGGGGCTTCGTCGAGAATCTCGCCGCGTTCCTGAAAGGCGACACGGCGATGACCATCTCCTGGCCGCCTTACGGCCGCTGGGCCGCGGGTTACGGCACCGACCAGCAGGCGCTCTCCTGGGTGCCGAAGAGCCAGATCGCCGGCAAGGTCGGCTACGCCATGCCGCCCGGCGGCCATCCGCAGCTCGCCGCCGGCTTCGCGCTCAGCGTCGCCGCGGGCTCCAAGAACAAGCTGCCGGCCTATCTCTTCATCCAGTGGCTCAACAGCAAGGACGTGAGCCTCGAGCGGGTGCAGCTCCCCTACGCGCTCCGCGATCCGTTCCGCGACAGCCACTTCGCGTCCGAGGAATATAAGAAGCGCTGGCCCGAGGCGCCGGAATATCTGGAAGCGCTCCACGCGGGCGCCGTGAACGGGCTGCTCGACCTCTCGATCATCCAGACCGACAAGTACGAGGAGGCGCTGCGCCAGGGCATTTCGAAGCTCTGGGCCGGCCAGGACCCGAAGGCGATCCTGGACGAGGTCGCGGCGCAGTGGGACGCGATCACCCAGCGGATCGGCGTCGACAAGCAGCGCGCCGCCTACGAGCAGTGGGCGGCGAAGCCCAACGCCTACCCGTCCAAGGCCTGAGGCGGGTGAGCGCCGGTCGGGCCGGAGCCTCGGCAGCGTGCACGACGCCCTGACATCGCGCGCCAGCCCGAGAGGCGGCCGGGTCGACGGCCGCCTCTCCCGGCTCGCCGACCGACAGTTCAAGTATCTCGCCATCACACCGGCCGTGGTGGTGATGCTGCTGATCGGCCTGTTCCCGATCGTCTACACGGCGATCGTGAGCTTCCAGAACATCAACATGCTGGAGGAGGACACGAGTTTCAGCGGGCTGCTCAACTACGGGCGGCTTCTGAACGACCTGCGCTTCTGGCAGGCCCTCCTCCACACCTTCGCCTTCCTCGTGGTGGCGCTTCCCGTCGAGCTGATCCTGGGTCTGTTCCTGGCCTTCCTGTTTCTGGAGCGGATGCCCGGCCGGCAGGTGTTCATCGCCCTTCTGGTCCTGCCCGTGGTGATCTCGCCCATCATCAGCGGCGCCACCTGGCGGCTTCTTCTCGACAACCGCTACGGGCCGATCAACCATCTCCTGAGCCTGATCACGGGCCACGAGGTCACGATCCTGTGGGCCGTGAACCCGGACTTCGTCTACCCGGCGATCCTCATGGCCGAGATCTGGCAGTGGACGCCGTTCATGTTCCTCCTGCTGCTGGCGGCGCTCGCCAACGTCGACAAATCGCAGCTCGAGGCGGCCGAAATCGACGGCGCCGGCTTCTGGACCACCTTCCGCAAGATCGTCCTGCCGGCGATCAAGCCTGTGCTCGCGATCGCCGTCCTGATCCGCGCGCTGGACCTGTTTCGTCTCTTCGACATCGTCTGGGCGCTCACCAAGGGCGGGCCCGGCACCATGACCGAGACGGTCTCGATCTACGCCTACGTCCAGGGCTTCCAGCAGTTCGAGACCAGCTACACCGCCGCCATGGCGTTCGTGATCCTGATCATCGTCAATGTACTGGTGGTGCTCGCCTTGAAGCACGTGGAGATCGCGCGATGAGGGCCGATCGCGGGCTCGGCCTCGCCTTGCGCTATGCGGCAGCGCTTCTCGTGCTGGTCGTGTTCCTGTTCCCGCTCTACTGGCTGTTCACGATCTCCTTCAAGACGCCCGAGGAGATCTTCGCCTACCCGCCGGTCTGGTGGCCGGCCTCGCTCCAGCTCGGCAACTACGCCGTGCTGTTCAAGGACGGGGACGCCTGGACGGTCTGGAACAGCCTCCTCATCGCGAGCGTGAGCACGGCCGCCGCCATGCTGCTCGGAACCTTGTGCGCCTACTCGATCGCACGCTTCGAGACCGGCGGCGACAACTTCGCCATGTGGGTGCTTTCCAACCGCATGGTGCCGCCGATCGTCATCGTCTTCCCGGTGTTCCTCCTCTACGTGAGGCTCGGCTGGGTCGACAGTTTCCTCGGCCTCATCGTCCTCTACACCGCGTTCAATCTGCCCTACGTGATCTGGATGATGCGCGGCTACATCCAGGACATCCCGCTCGAGCTCGAGGAATCGGCGCTGGTCGACGGCTGCACGCGCTGGGGCGTGTTCCGCAAGGTCGTGCTGCCGATGGCGCGCACCGGTATCTTCGCCACCGCCGTCTTCACCTTCGTCTTCGCCTGGAACGAGTTCCTGTTCGCGCTCGTGCTGACGCGCAGCGCCGTCACCACCTTCCCCGTCCAGGTCACCCATTACTTCGGCGGCCAGTCCAATTTCTGGGCCAAGATCGCCGCCATGAGCGTGCTCGGCACCATCCCGATCTTCGTCGCCGTGGCGGCTCTCCAGCGCTTCCTCGTCCGCGGCATCTCCATGGGCGCGGTGAAAGGCTAGGCCATGGCACGCCTTCGGATTCGCGGACTCACCAAGAACTACGGCCGGGTGCAGGCGCTGCGTGGCATCGATCTCGACATCGCCGAGGGCGAGTTCTGCGTCTTCGTCGGCCCCTCGGGCTGCGGCAAGTCCACGCTGCTTCGCACCATCGCCGGCCTCGAGGACATCGACGGCGGCACCATCGACATCGACGGCGAGGTCGTGAACGGGATGCGTCCGCGCGACCGCAACATCGCCATGGTGTTCCAGAACTACGCCCTCTACCCCTATCTGAACGTCTTCGAGAACATCGCCTTCGGCCTGCGCGCCCGGCGCTTCGGCGAGGCCGAGATCAGGCGCCGCGTGGAGCGCGCCGCCGAGATGCTCGGCATTTCGCACCTCCTCGACCGCCTGCCGCGTGCGCTTTCGGGCGGGCAGCGCCAGCGGGTCGCGATCGGCCGTGCCATCGTGCGCGACGCCCGCCTGTTCCTGTTCGACGAGCCGCTCTCGAACCTCGACGCCCAGCTCCGCGAAGGCATGCGCGCCGAGATCAAGCGCCTGCACCAGGAGATCGGCAAGACCACGATCTACGTGACGCACGACCAGGTCGAGGCGATGACGCTGGCCGACCGGATCGTGCTCCTGAAGGATGGCCGGATCGAGCAGCAGGGCGCACCCTTGGATCTCTTCGAGCGTCCGGCGACCCGGTTCGTCGCCGGCTTCCTCGGCTCGCCGCAGATGAACTTCGTGCCCTGCCGGCTGGAGCCTGCGAACGGTGGCCTCGTCGCCCGCTTCACCGACGGCCGTTTCCTGCCGCTGCCGCACGAGCGGATCGGGCGCTACGCCCCCTGGCGCGGTCGCGAGCTGATCTTGGGCGTGCGTCCCGAGCATCTGAGCCGTCCGGACGGAGCCGCCCACCGACCCGGCCAGGCGCCCTTGCGCGTTCTGATCGATCTCGTCCAGCCCACGGGTACCCGCACCTACGCCGCCTTTCGCCTCGGCGGGGTCGAGGTCACGGCCGAGCTGCCGGCGCATCTCGTCGAGCGGGCCGGGACCGAGCTCGAGCTTCTGGTCGACACGCAGCGGGTGATCCTCATCGACCCCGAGACCGAGCGGGTCATCTGACGAACAGGGAGGAGAGGGCCATGACGACGAGCGGGCCTTCGCGCGCGATCCGGCTGTTCGGCACCGAGGAGCCGGTGCCCGAGACCCCGACCTTGCGGGCCGGGCCGCTGGAAGCAAGCCTCGATGCCGGCAACTTGCGCCACGTCAAGCTCGCCGGCCGCGAGGCGATCCGCGCCATCAGCTACATCGTGCGCGATAAGAACTGGGGCACCTACAATCCGAGGATCTCGAATCTCAGGATCGAGCAGGATGCGGACGGCTTTCGCGTGACCTATGATGCCGTCTGCGAGGACGCGCAGCAGTCCTTCGCCTACAGCGCCCGCATCGAGGCCGACCGGCACGGCAATCTCTCCTTCACCGCCGACGGCGAGGCGCGCACCGATTTCCTCACCAACCGCACCGGCTTCGTCGTCCTGCACGGGGTCGAGGGGGTCAGCGGCGCGCCGGTCGAGGTCGAGCACGTCGACGGCACGATCGAGAAGAGCCGCTTTCCCGAGCTGATCGACCCGATGTGCCCGTTCAAGGACATCCGCGCGCTGACGCACGAGGTCTTCCCGGGTGCGCGCGTCACCTGCCGCATGGAGGGCGACACCTTCGAGATGGAGGACCAGCGCAACTGGACCGATGCCTCCTACAAGACCTACGTTCGCCCCCTGGCGCTGCCCTGGCCCTACACGATCAAAAAGGGCGATCGCTTCACGCAGAAGGTGACACTCACCGTCGAAGGCCGTCTGCCCGCCGGCGGCGGCGCTGCCGCCGCAGGCCCGGTCACGGTGACCGTGGGTACGGACGAGGTGGCGACGATGCCGGCCGTGGGCCTCGCCGTGCCGGCCGAGCACGTCGCGGCCGCCCTCGAGCGCACGAGCCTGCTCCGGCCGGCAGCGCCGGCCTTCCTGGTCGGCGCCTTCGACGCACGGCAGGGCCACGATGCCGGGCTGCTCCGGGCTTATGGCGAGCTGGCACGAGCGCTCGGCGCCGAACTGGTGCTGGAAGCCGTGCTGCCCTGCGTGGACGCGGAAGGACGGCCGACCGACGATCTCGCGACCTTGCGGCGCGACCTCGATCACGTCCGCCGCGCCGTCGGGCAGTCGGGCGTGAAGCTCGGCCGGATCGCCGTCAGCCCGGCCTGCGATCTCAAATGCACGCTGCCCGGCAGCATCTGGCCGAAGGCGCCCGCCTGGGCCGATCTCATCGCGGCCACACGCGCGGCCTTCCCGGACATCGCGGTGGGTGGCGGCATGTTCAGCTACTTCACCGAGCTCAACCGCAAGCGCCCGCCGGTCGGGCTTCTGGACTTCATCGTCCACACGACCTGCCCGCTCGTCCATGCCGGCGACGATCTCTCGCTCACCGAGGGTCTGGAATCGCTGCCCTACGTCTTCAGGAGCACGCAAGCCTTCGCGGGCGGCAAGCCCTACTGGCTGTTCCCGACCGCGATCTCGATGCGCGCCAACCCCTACGGCGCCGCGCCGGCCGAGAACCCGGATCAGGGCCGGGTCGCGATGGCCCGGGTCGATCCGCGCGAGCGCGGGCTGATCGGGGCCGCGTGGTACGCGGGCTACCTCGCGCATGCCGCCCGCGCCGGGCTCGCGGCCGTGACGCTCGCGGCCGTGACGGGGCCGTCCGGCATCGTCCACACGCCGCAGGACCATCCCCAGCCCTGGTTCGACGACCACCCCGACGCCGTGCTCCGCCCGAGCTACCACGTGCTCCGCGGTGCCACGGTCCTGCGTGGCGGCGCCGTGCTCGGGACCGAGAGCAGCGCGCCTCGCGACGTGCAGGTCCTGGCCGTCCGCTCGCGGACCGGTGTCACCTTGTGGCTCGCGAACCTCACCGGTGCGCAGCAGGAGGTCCGGCTGGCGGGCGACGATGTCGCCGGCACGGGTACGCTGGCCCTTCTCGACGAGGGCAGCTTCGAGGCCGCGTGCCGCGATCCCGACGCGCTCGATCGGATCGCGCGGCCCGCCAGCACGGAAGCGCTGACGCTCCCGGCCTACGCCGTCGCCCGGCTCGTGCTCGCGGGCCGCGCCGGATGAGCGAGGAGGCGAGGCTCGGGGAGGCGATCTGCCGCTTCGGCGATCTCCTCTACCGGCGCGGCTACGCGCACGGCAGCACCGGCAACATCAGCGCGCGCCTCGACGACGGCTCGTTCCTGATCTCGCCCACCAACTCCTGCCTCGGTCTCCTCGACCCGGCCCGGCTCGCCAGGGTGACCCCGGACGGCCGGCACATCGGCGGCGACCCGCCCTCCAAGGAGGCCTTCCTCCATCTCGCCATGTACGAGGAGCGGGCAGGGGCGAGGGGCATCGTCCACCTTCACTCCACCCATGCCGTCGCGGTGTCCTGCCTGCGCCACGACGATCCCACGGACGTCCTGCCGCCGATCACGGCCTACCACGTGATGCGGATCGGCCGGCTGCCGCTGATCCCCTACTACCGCCCCGGCGATCGCAGCCTCACCGAGGCGGTGCGGGCGGCAGCGCGCCGGCACCACGCCGTGCTGCTCGCGAACCACGGGCCCGTGGTCGCCGGCAAGAGCCTCGAGGATGCGGTGTTCAACGCCGAGGAGCTGGAGGAGACGGCGAAGCTCCGCCTCCTTCTCGAAGGCCGCCCGACCCGGTTCCTGGATGCCGCCCAGATCGCAGCGCTCGCGGCCGCGTTCCCGAGCTGATCCCCCGGACGGCGCCGGGAGCGCGCCCGGCTGGCCGCGCCATCGGCCATGGGCAAAGAAAAAGCCCCGTTCCGGAGAAACGGGGCCGTTCGCGCTCGGGAGGGCGCCTCCGCTCAGAACGGGATCTCCTCGTCGAGGTGGTCGTCCGTCCGGCCGTTGCGGCCGCCGTTCCTGCCGTCCTCGGCATGGGTACCCTTGCTGGCGAAGGTGATGTTGCTCGCCACCACTTCCGTGGTCCAGCGCTTCCCACCGGTCTGGTCCTCCCACTCGCGGGTGCGCAGGCGGCCTTCGACCAGGATCTCGCGCCCCTTGCTCAGGTACTGCTCGCAGTTCTCCGCGGTGCGGCCGAAGGCGACGACGCGGTGCCACTCGGTCCCCTCCTGCCACTCGCCGTTCTTGTCCTTGAAGCGTTCGGTGGTGGCGAGATTGATGTGGCAGACCTTGATGTTGTCGGCCGTGACCCGGATCTCCGGATCGCGGCCGAGCCGGCCGAACAGAAGGACCTTGTTCATGCGGCCTCCTTCAGGCTGATGCCGAGCTCGGTAGCGCGCCGGTTCATGGCACTCGCGAGCTCGTCGCGGAGATCACGGTCGACCTGGCCCAAGAGCGTCCAGCGGCTGGGCTTGACACCGTCGGGTGACATGCGCAGCCAGTTGCGCGCCTCGCGCAACGTGGCGCCGTCCATGCCCCGCACGGCCATGAGATGGCTGCGCGCCTCGGCAACGAGGCTCTCGTCCTCGACCGCCCGGGCGCGCGGCGGCGGCAGGTCAGACGCTTGCATCGTCTGACCGTCCTCGGGCTCGCCCTGCGCCTCGCCGGTTGCCGGCGGCACGTATTTGTTGCCGTCGAAGCGGCCGAGCCAGATGTCGGCGGAAGCGCCGAGGCTCACCATGATCTTGGAGAGCGCGTCGGTCACCGACTTCTTGGCGTACTCGTCGTCCACCATGAAGCGGCGCTGGCTGCCGCGGCCGACATAGCGTGCGGCGATCGTCGAGCCCACGTGCTCGACCTCGCGCGTCGAGCCGTCCTCCTGCCTGAACCAGGCGCGTACGACGCAGTTGTGGATCCAGGTCGGCTCCGCACCGTCGTCGAACTTGACGAGCTCGTCCTTGACGATGTGCCAGCCCCAGGCGAAGCCGACGGGGCCTAGCTGCTCGGTGATGCGCTTGATGTTGTAGATCGCATCGACCGCCGTGCCCTTGAAGTTGCCCTTGTCGAACCGCTTCGTGTAGGCGGCGTCGGTCAGCTCGAGCTTGTTCCAGAGATCGAGACCCTTCACGCCCGTCCCCTCACGCTGCCGCTTCGTCGCGGGTGGTGCCATCTTCGTGCTCGTCGTCGATGCGCTCGATGTGGATGTTCGCGACATTGATCGTATCCGGAAGGTCCATGCCGTAGAGGAACTTGCGCAAGGCCGCGCGCTCGCTGGTCTCGAAGATCTCGTCGACGAGCGTCCTTCTCGCTTCGAGCAGGTATTTGCCGTCCTCGGTGCGGTGCACCCGCCAGTCGTTGAGGTCGGCGGGGTCGAACGCGGTCGAGAACGACAGATCGCGGATCGCCTTGCGGATCGCGTCCTCGTCCCCGGCGAACTGATCGGTGAAGCTGTAGCTCACGCGAAAGCGAGGCACTTCTGGAGCCCTTTCAGGTTGGTGTGGACCGCAGGGAGCGTGATCCGGCTCATGGCCGGGATCTCCTCGCCGTCCGGTGGAATCCCGAGCTCGACATGGGCCAGGAAAGCCTGGACCTCGCGCTCGATGCTCGCCCAGTAGGCCTCGTCCCACGCGACGAAATAGGCGGTGTGGCGGGCCAGCCCGTAGAAGACGGAGAGAACACCGAGCTTCAGGCCGCAGACGTGCATGGTCACGAAGAGCTGCGGCAGATACTCGGCCTGGATCTGGCCGGCGAGCCGGCCTTCCGAGACGTGCTTCGCCTCGACCACCATGGGCCCGAGCTCCGGCACCACGAGAAACCCGTCGGCCTTCGCCCGGTAGCGGTCGCGTGCGACGATGCAATCCCGCCCGACGGTCTCGACCTCGCCCGCCACCATGCCGGGCCGTGGCAGCCGGTAGAGCGAGCTGCCCTCGATCCGGCGATGCAGCCAGTCCAGGTTCAGCCGCTCGGTCTCCCGACCGATCTGCACGCTCAGCACCCCGGAGAGATCCGGCGTCCCGCCCGCCCCGGTGAGGCGGTCGTAAACCGAGCGTGCGCGACCGGCCAGGATGTGGCGGACATCCGTGGCGGTGAGGTTCATCGTGTGCCGTTCGGGAGCTGTGTTCTCGGAATGTTCTATATATGGTGCGCGCGGCACCGATCACAAATGAACATTCGTTCAGAAAGCCTGCCGGTCAGTCGGGAGAAAAGAACGCCTGACCGCTTCTGGTCGCGCGACCCGGTCCAGCGGACGATGCTGTCGTCAGATGGCGACAGCGAGCGAAATTTCAAGGATCCGGCCCATGAAAACGGCTGCGGAAACGTGCTGGCGGACAGGCATGCGGGCACGATGTCCGCCGGCAGAATTCATGAACCTTCTCTCACATTCGACGAGAACATCGGTCATCCAAAAAGTTTCCAGGTTGTTTGGCGTGAAAGACCGATCGCTTTCAGATCGTATCCTCGGCCCTGCTCGGGACCTGCAAGCCATGCCCGTCTGCCGCCCCGGAAGGCTGTAACGGTGCCGGACCTCGGGCGAGCGCCGCCCGGATGCGGCGGTCGTAGTCGTCGGCCAGCGCCGCCAGCGCCGTCGCTCCGTCGCCGGCGAAGGACGGGCCGTGCATCAAGGCGAGCGTGCGGGGCGAGAGCCCGGCGAGGCGGCGGATCGTGGCCCCCATGCCGGGGCTCAGGCTGGAATAGCGGAACAGCTCCTCGGCGGCGATCGCCGGCCCGACCACGTCGCCCTCCGTCAGGGCGGGGCCGTCGCCGAGCTGGGTGAACAGGTCGCCGCAGAGAAGCGTGCCGCTGCCTTCCTCCAGCATCAACCCCGCGTCCCAGCCGTGCGGAACGTGCGGCGTGTCGAGATAGCGCACGCGTCGGCCGCCCCCGAGCTCGATCACCTCGCCGTCGGCGAGGATCCGCGGCGCGCGATCGGCTATATCGTTGAGCGAGACGAGGCAGGCGGTCTGTCCGTGCGCCACCTGCGTCTGCGGCGCCACCGCGAGCCACTCGTTCATGGCGCCGCACTCGTCGGCCTCGTAGTGGCCGAAGGCGATCCAGCGCAGCCGCTCCGGCGGAAGGATCCGGGCCACGGCATCCCGCACCAGCGGGAACATGCGCCGCAGCCCGGTGTGGAACAGCAGCGGTTCGTCCCCGAGCACGAGGAACTGGTTGAAGGTGAACCCCGCGGGCGGGGCGATCTCCGGCACGAAGGTCGAGAGCCGGTAGATGCCATCGGCGATCTCGGCGATCCGGGTGTCCATGAACTCCTCCCTGCTGCGGTGCTGACAGCGTCGGCCTTCATATTTGACAGAACATCATCGTGGCCCGCTACGAGAAGAACGCCAGCTCCTTCATGGGCGTCTCTGCCTCGCGGCAACATTCGCTCGGCTCGGGCTCTGGCAAGCCCTTGGCGCTCTGGAAATGTTCGGCCGCTGTCCGGAGAGCGGATCGGCAAGAACCCGGACCGGAGTACGCCGCGGGCTGCGTATCCCGATATTCGGCTCGCGGCCTCGGCAGCCAGGGTCGGGCGATCGTCATCCAAGGTAGATCGCAGGCTCCGTGACGGAGCGCGGCGATAGGGATGTCGCGGCGATGGTGACCGAGCTTTCCATCTACCGGAACGATCGGGGCGAGCTGTTCTTCCGTTTGTCCCCGACCCAGGGTCGGACCGGGTCCTACCGGGTCCAGGCCGAGAGCGAGCACCACCTCGAGCGCTGGCTCGCGGCCAACGGCTTTCGCCCCGTGATGCAGGATCGGGCCGGCGACTGAGCATCGGGGCAGAAGGCGGCGCCCGATCTGTTGACAGGCCCGGCAATCCTGCAACTCTCCGCCGGCGGCACGCGAACGTGCCGCCTCGTGCGAGCCGGAGAGGGAGGCGAGATCATGCAGGTGAGCTGGCAGGGCGTGTTCCCGGCGCTGATGACCGAGTTCACGGAAACGGGCGCTCTCGATCTCGAGGGCACGCAGCGTCACGTCGAGCTCTGTCTCGACGCCGGCTGCAGCGGCCTGATCATGCTGGGGACGCTCGGCGAGAACACCTCGCTCGCTCCCGAGGAGAAGGAGCAGGTGCTGCGCGCCGCGGTCGAGGCGGTGGCCGGGCGCGTGCCGGTGATCTCGGGTGTCGCCGAGTACACGACCGAACTCGGCATCGCCCATGCCCGCCGGGCCGAGCGCGCCGGCTGCGCCGGGCTGATGGCGCTGCCCTGCATGGTCTACGAGCAGGACGAGCGCGAGCTCGTGCACCATTTCCGCACGCTCGCCGCCGCCACCGGCCTGCCGATCATGATCTACAACAACCCCGTGGCCTACAAGGCGGACCTCAAGCCCGAGGGCTTCAAGGCGCTCGCCGCGTGCACCAACATCGTCGCGATCAAGGAATCCTCGCACGACAGCCGCCGCATGACCGATAGCTGGAACGTGCTCGGCGACCGCTTCCTGATGTTCTGCGGGGTGGACGATCTGATCCTCGAGAACGTGGTCTGCGGTGCCGTGGGCTGGGTGTCGGGGCTGGTCAACAGCTTCCCCAAGGAGGCCGTGCGCCTGTTCGAGCTGGCGCGGGACGGCCGCATCGAGGAGGCGAGGGCGCTCTATCGCTGGTTCATGCCGCTCCTGCACCTCGACGTGCACAAGAAACTGGTCCAGTACATCAAGCTCGCCAACCGGATCACCGGCACGGGTGCGGAATGGGTGCGTGCCCCCCGACTGCCGCTCGTCGGCGAGGAGCGGGCCAGGGTCGAGGCGATCGTGCGGCGGGCGCTCGAGACCCGGCCGGCGCTGGGCTGAGGCTTCTGTGCCATGCCCATCCTGCTCGGCGCCATCGCCGACGACTTCACCGGGGCGACCGACCTCTGCAGCATGCTCGTGCGCAACGGCATGCGCGCGGTCCAGCTCATCGGCGTGCCCGAGGCCGGGCTCGTTCTCCCCGACACCGATGCCGTGGTGATCGCCCTCAAGTCCCGCACCGCACCGGTCGAGGAGGCGGTGGCGCGCTCGCTCGCCGCCCTCGACTGGCTCGGCCGGCAGGGAGCGCGCCAGTTCCTGTTCAAGTACTGCTCGACCTTCGACAGCACCGAAAAGGGCAATATCGGCCCGGTGGCGGATGCGCTCATGGATGCGCTCGGGTGCGATTTCACCATCGCCTGCCCGGCCTTCCCCGAGACGGGGCGGACGATCTTCAAGGGTCATCTGTTCGTCGGCGATCTGCTGCTCTCCGATACCCACATGCGGCACCATCCGCTCACGCCGATGACGGACGCCAACCTCGTCCGGGTCCTGCAGCGCCAGACCCGCCGCAAGGTGGGCCTGGTGCCGTTCGACGTGGTGCGGCAGGGGCCGGATGCGATCCGCGCGCGCTTCGTGCACTTGCGGGCGGAAGGCTGCGGCTATGCCATCACCGATGCCATTCTGGACGAGGATCTGCGCCGGCTCGGGGCCGCCTGTAGCGACGCCACGCTGATCACCGGTGGTTCCGGCATCGCCATGGGCCTGCCGGAGAACTTCCGGCGCGCCGGGCTGCTGCGGGCGACCGCGGCCGCCGACGCGCTACCTTCGATCCGGGGTCCCGAAGCCGTCCTCGCCGGCTCCTGCTCCGCGGCCACCCTGGACCAGATCGAGGCTTTCCAGGAGGTGCGCCCGGCGCTTCGCCTCGATCCCCTGCGCCTCGCCGACGGGTTCGATCCGGCCGAGGCCGTCGCCTGGGCGCGCGCACGGACGGGCGAGGGGCCGGTCCTGATCTATGCCAGCGCACCGCCCGAGCAGGTCCGCGCGATCCAGGACCGGCTCGGCCGCGAGCAGGCCGGAACCCTGGTCGAGACGGCGATGGCCGCCATCGCCCGCGGCCTGGTCGAGGCCGGTGTCCGGCGGCTCGTCGTCGCCGGCGGCGAGACCAGCGGCGCGGTGGTCGAGGCTCTGGGCGTGAAGGGGCTCGTGATCGGACCCGTGATCGACCCCGGCGTGCCGGCCACGGTCTCGATCGGCCGCGAGCCGCCGCTGGCGCTGGCGCTGAAATCCGGCAATTTCGGTGCCCGCGACTTCTTCACGAAGGCCTTTCGCGTCATGCCGTGAGGGCGGGGATCAGTGCCCCGCGTGCGCCGTTCGACGATGGTGGCGCAGATGATCCTCGCCGAACAGGTTGGTCGGGTCGTGCCAGACCGAATGGGCATGGTCGCGGTCGGTCTTGTCGTACTCGACGATCAGCGTCGGCCCGTGCAGGCGGTAATAGTGCAGGCCCGAAGGATCGGTGGCGCCCGCCCAGGCGAAGCGGAGCCGGTCGATCCCGGCCTCCCGTACCCGGTCCATGACGGGGCGGGCCAGCTCCGGCGCGAGGTGGCCGAAAAAGGTCTCGAGCAGGGCGAGCGCGCGGTTGCGCTGCTCGGCCGGCATGACATCCAGCGGCAGGCCCTGCGGCTCGCGCAGATGCAGCTCGCGCCCCGGTCCGCCGACGATGTCGGCCGGGCTGTCCACGGCGATGACCGCCCGGCGCAAGGCGTCGTCGTCGAGGCCGTTCACAATCGCGAAGGCGAGCGCCGATTCCTGCTCGAGCACCCGCACCAGCCGGCCGTGCGACGGGTCCGGCACGACCGCGCCGGAGAACGGGTTGGCGCCGAGGAAATGCGGCGTCACGGCGATGCCGACATTCGGGACGAGCGTGAGGTTCAAGGAAAGATGGTGCCCCTCGAAGCGCCAGCCCCAAGGGCCTCGCCCCGGCTCGCCGAAGAGGGCGATGGCGTAGTTCTCGGGATCGCGGTAGGCCTTGTCGCTCGTCCGCGCGTGCAGGATCGCCTCCAGCGCCAGCACGCCCCGCGCTTTCGCCGCGCCCTCGACGCCGAGCGCCGCGTCCACCAGCGCCCAGACCAGCTTCTTCTGCGGCGCGCGCATGGCGCGCAAGGGTAGGCCGGGCCGGGTGCGCGGGACATAGTGCCAGTCGCGGCGCGCAGCCGACGTGAACGGATGGAGCGTCCGCGCACGCTGCCCGTCGTCCAGCGCCTCGATCAGCGCCACGGCGGCGCGCGCCATCCGCTCGCCGAGCGCGCCCGCCGTCGCCCACGGCACCGCGGGAACGGCCGCCATCTCCTGCTGCGCCATCCGCTGCTCCTCCACCCCGTTCATCCGTGGCGCCGATAGGGCGCGAACCAGCCGAGCCCGTCCTCGGTCCGGCCGTGCGGCCGGTACTCGCAGCCGACCCAGCCAGCATAGCCCAGCTCGTCGAGGAGATCGAACAGGTAGCGGTAGTTGACCTCGCCGCGGTCGGGCTCGTGCCGCTCCGGCACGCCCGCGATCTGGACGTGGCCCGTGATCGGCAGGTATTCGCGGATGTGCCGCGCGAGATCGCCTTCCATGATCTGGCAGTGGTAGAGATCGAGCTGGAGGCGCAGGTTGGGTGCTCCCACCGCCTCGATCAGCCGGCGCGCCTGGCCTTGATAGTTGAGCAGGTAGCCCGGCATGTCGCGCGTGTTGATCGGCTCGATCAGGAGCGTGAGGCCGGCCTCCCCGCAGGCCCGGGCGGCATGGCGCAGGTTCTCGACATAGAGCCGCTCGCGCGTGGCGCGCTCGCCCTCGTCGGGCAGGAGGCCCGCCATGCAGTGGACGGTCCGGCAGCCCAGCGCCCGCGCATAGCCGATCGCGCGCTCGACGCTCCGGCGGAACTCCTCCTCCCGCCCCGGCAGGCTCGCGAGGCCCCGCTCGCCCGCGGCCCAGTCGCCGGGCGGCAGATTGAACAGGGCCTGGGTCAGCCCGTGCCGCTGCAACCGCTCGGCGATGGCTCCGGCCGGATGATCGTAAGGGAACAGGAACTCGACCCCGGCGAAGCCCGCGGCCGCCGCGGCCGCGAACCGGTCGAGGAACGGATGCTCCTGGAACATCATGCTGAGATTGGCCGCGAAGCGCGGCATGTCCGGCCTCCCATCGGTCTCCTCGGTCCGGCAGGGTGCCGGACTTCCCGGAGAATAATCGCGCCGGGTGCGGGCGCGAAGCCGGGCTCGACGCCCGCGGTCGGCGATCAGTCGGGCCAGACATAGGCGACCTCGCGCAGCCGCTCGCCGCCGACCGCAACGATGCTCTCGCCGGCGAGCGTGCCGCCCAGCCGCTCGTAGAAGCCGCGCGCCGGGTTGTCGGCCAGGACCCACACGATCATGCCGCGGTGCCCGCGGCGGGCCAGCTCGTAATGGCAGGCGTCGAACAGGGCGCGGCCGATGCCGCGCTGGTGGCAGGCGCGCAGGACGTAGAGCACGTAGAGCTCGCCGCTGATGTCGCGCCGGCTGCGCGACAAGCCGCCGCTGCCGAAGCCGACCAGCTTCTGCTCCCATTCCGCCACGAACGCCCAGCCGCCGTCGGCGAGGCTGGCGCGCCACTGCCGCTCGTGGGCGGGAAGGCTCAGCCGGTCGAGATGGTCCTGCGGAATGATGCCGGCATAGGCCTCGCGCCAGCTCTGCACGTGCACCCTGGCGATGGCGGTCGCATCGTCGGGGTGGGCCCGCCTGATGACGAGAGCATCGTTGCGCTGCGGTACCAGGAACGACATGGCGCGGCCTCCAGGGGCATTCCCCCAGGAGATCACATCAAGTGCCGCTTCCGGTCAACGGTAGGCCGACACCGCGCCGACGCCGGGGACGGAAAGAGAGCGCCCGGGCCGGGGCCGCGGGGCGCTCCTCCTGGTCCTTCTCAGGCGGCGTTCGCTCCGGCGCCGCCGTAGCCCAGCTCCTTCAGGGCGTCGGCGATCTCGTTCAGGATCATGGGATCGTCGATGGTGGCGGGAACCTTGTACTCGCTGTTGTCGGCGATCTTCTTCATGGTGCCACGCAGGATCTTGCCGGAGCGGGTCTTGGGCAGACGGCTCACGATCGCGACGAGCTTGAAGGCGGCCACGGGCCCGATCTCGCTCCTGACCTTCGCGATCAGTTCCTGCCGGATCTCGGCCGGGTCCCTCGCGACGCCGGCCTTGAGCACGACGAGGCCGAGCGGCAGCTCGCCCTTGAGCTGGTCGGCGACACCGATCACGGCGCACTCCGCTACATCTTTATGCGAGGCCAGGACCTCCTCGATCGCCCCGGTCGAGAGCCGGTGGCCGGCGACGTTGATGACGTCGTCGATGCGACTCATGATGTAGAGATAGCCGTCGCTGTCCTTGTAACCGGCATCACCGGTCAGGTACCAGCCGGGATAGCGGGAGAGATAGGCCTGCTGGTAGCGCGCGTCGGCCTGCCAGAGCGTGGGCAGGCAGCCCGGAGGCAGAGGCAGCCGGATGCAGATCGCCCCCATCCGGCCCGCGGGCAGGACCTTGCCCGCCTCGTCCAGGATCTGGACGTCGTAGCCGACCATGGGCACGGTCGGCGAGCCCGGCCGGATCGGCAGCTTCTCGATGCCGATCGGGTTGGCGGCGATCGCCCAGCCGGTCTCGGTCTGCCACCAGTGGTCGATTACCGGCACGCCGAGCTGCGCCTCGGCCCAGAGCAGCGTGTCGGGATCGCAGCGCTCGCCGGCGAGGAACAGGGTGCGCAGGGAGGAGAGGTCGTGCTTCCGGATGAAGGCGCCCTCCGGATCCTCCTTCTTGATCGCCCGAAAGGCGGTCGGAGCGGTGAACAGCACCGAAACCTTATGCTCGGCGATCACCCGCCAGAAGGCGCCGGGATCGGGTGTGCCGACGGGCTTGCCCTCGTAGACCACCGTGGTGTTGCCGTTGAGGAGCGGCCCGTAGCAGATGTAGCTGTGGCCCACGACCCAGCCCACGTCGGAAGCCGCCCAGAACACCTCGCCGGGCTTCATGCCGTAGATGTTGCGCATGCTCCACAGGAGCGCCGTCGCGTGGCCGCCGTTGTCGCGCACCACACCCTTGGGCTGCCCGGTCGTGCCGGAGGTGTAGAGGATGTAGAGCGGATCGGTCGCCTCCACCGGGACGCAGTCGACGGGATGCGCCGCCGCCATGGCCTCGGCCCAGTCCACGTCGCGGCCTCGGATCAGCGTCGCCTCGCATGGCGGCCGCTGCAGGACGATGCAGTGCTTCGGCTTGTGGCTCGCCTGCTCGATGGCGCGGTCCAGAAGCGGCTTGTAGGGCAGTACCTTCGCTCCCTCGATGCCACAGGACGCCGAGACGATGACCACGGGCTTCGCATCGTCGATCCGGGTCGCGAGCTCGTGGCTCGCGAAGCCGCCGAACACGACGGAGTGAATGGCGCCGATCCGGGCGCAGGCCAGCATGGCGACGACCGCTTCCGGCACCATCGGCATGTAGATGATCACCCGATCGCCCTTCGCGACGCCGAGACGGACGAGGGCGCCGGCGAACCGGCTCACGAGTTCCAAGAGCTCGGCGAAGGTGACGACGCGCCTGCTGTTCGTGACCGGGCTGTCGTGGATGACGGCGGGCTGGCCGCCCCGGCCGGCGGCGACGTGGCGGTCGACCGCGTTGTAGCAGGTGTTGAGCCGGCCGCCCGCGAACCAGCGATGGAACGGAGCCTTCTCGGCGTCGAGCACGCGCTCCCAGGGCTTGTCCCAGTGCAGCGCCGCCGCCGCTTCGGCCCAGAACGCCTCGGGCTGCTCGAGGCTCCGCTCGTAGATGGTCCGATAGATGCCCATGGTCCGTCGACCTCCCCCGGCAGGCTTGCTCGGGCCACGATAGGAGTGGCTCTTCCGCATCACAACGCGGCGAGATGACCGGCGCGCGCAACGCGCGGGAGCTGCCGGCGCCGAAGCCCCTTGAGCATGCGCGTTTGCGGCAGGAACCGGGATCGCCTAAGCTCTCCATGATCGTACCACGGGCCAGGATCGGCAGGGTGGCACCCGGATGGAAACCTCCATCTTCGGCTTCATCGCCAGGTACAGCTGGCGGCAGCAGCTCCTGATCCTGGTGCTGAGCGTGCTGCTCTTGCCGCTCAACTATCTCTCCTACGAGCTGCCGAAGCAGATCGTGAACCGTGCGCTCGGCACCGACTCGGCACCGCACTATCTCGGCTACACCATGAGCCGGCTCGACCTCTTATGGGTCTTGTGCGGTCTGTTCCTCGCCGTGGTGCTGATCAGCGGCCTTTTGAAGTACATCGTCAACGTCTATGCCGGGGTGGTGGCCGAGCGCATGCTTCGCCGGCTGCGCTACCAGCTCTTCAGCCACATGCTGCGCTTCCCACTCACCCACTACCGCCGGGTGAGTCAGGGCGAGCTCGTGCAGATGATCAACGCCGAGACCGAGGCCTTCGGCGGCTTCGTCGGCGAGGCCGTGAGCACGCCCGGGCTTCAGGCCGGCACGCTGCTGACGAGCCTCGTCTTCATGTTCGTCCAGGACTGGACCTTGGGCCTCGCCGCGGTCGCCCTCTATCCCTTGCAGATCTGGCTCATCCCCAAGCTGCAGCGTCAGGTCAACCTGCTCGGCAAGGAGCGCGTGCGTCAGGTGCGGCGCAACGCCGAGAAGATCAGCGAGGTGGCGGCGGGCGCGCGCGACATCCGCGCCAACGGCGCCACGGCCTACGAGCGGGCGCGCTTCAGCGAGCAGCTCGGCGCCGTGTTCTGGATCCGTTTCGACATCTACAAGAAGAAGTTCCTGATAAAATTTCTGAACAATTTCATTGCCCAGCTCGGGCCGTTCTTTTTTTACGCCATCGGCGGCTATTTCGTGCTCAGGGGCGAGATGACGATCGGTGCGCTCACGGCCGTCGTCGCCGCGCAGAAGGACATCACCGCCCCTTGGCGCGAGCTTCTGACTTATTACCAGAATCTTTATGACGTGAAGATCAAGTACGAGCAGGTCGTGACCCAGTTCATGCCGCCCGGCCTCAAGGACGAGCGGCTGCAGACGGAGGAGCCCGAGGTGATCCCCTCGCTCACGGGCGAGCTGCGCGCGAGCGGCGTCACGCTCCACGACGAGACGGGCGAGATCCTGCTCGAGAACGTGTCCTTCGTCTGCCAGCTTCCGAGCCACATCGCGCTCTTGGGGCCGGCCGGCAGCGGCAAGGAGGAGGTGACGCTGCTCCTGGCCGGTCTGGTCGAGCCGACCGCCGGCCGGATCACGGTCGGCGGGATGGAGCTCCACACCCTGCCCGAAGCGGTTCTGGGCCGGCGGATCGGCTATGTCGGCAACCCGACCACGATCTTCTCGGGCACCATCGAGGACAACCTGCTCTACGGCCTGAAATACCGTCCGCAGCGGCCCCGCGCCGGTGCCGAGGACGCACTCGAGCGCTGGGAGCGTGAGCGGCGCGAAGCCGAGGCGTCCGGCAACTCGCTGCACGATCCGCTCGCCGACTGGGTCGATTACGCCGCCGCCGGTATCGCCGGGCCGGAGGAGCGGATCGGGAACCTCGTCCGCATCCTGGAACTGGTACGGCTCGACGGCGACGTCTACGGCCTCGGCCTGCGCAGCGCCATTCCGCCGGGCGCCCACGAGGAGTTGAAGCGGGGGCTGCTCGAGGCACGCCGGGCGATGCAGCAGCGCCTCGCCGGCAGCGAGCAGCTCTCGCGGCTGGTCGAGCTGTTCGACCCGGAGCGCTACAACAGCAACGCGAGCCTCGCCGAGAACCTGCTGTTCGGCTCGCCCGTGGGCCAGGTGTTCGATCCCGACGACATCGCCGACCAGCGCTACGTGCGCGAGACCCTGGAGCGGACCGGCCTTTTGGACGATCTGCTCCAGGTCGGTGTGCGGCTCGCCCAGACCATGATCGAGCTGTTCGCCGACCTGCCGCCGGACCACGAATATTTCCGCCAGTTCAGCTTCATCGCTCCCGAGGACCTGCCGACCTACAGAGCGCTTCTGACCCGGGTGGACGGGAGCCGGCTCGATCGTCTGTCACGGGAGGACCAGCGCCTCCTTCTCGCCCCGACCTTCCGCCTGATCCCCGCCCGACACCGCCTCGGCCTGTTCACGCCGGAGCTCATGGCGAAGGTGCTGGAAGCACGACGCTACTTCCGCGAGCATCTGCCGCCGCAGCACGCCGCTTCCATCGCGTTCTTCGATCCCGAGCGCTACAACGAGGCGATCACGATCCAGGAGAACGTGATCTTCGGCAAGATCGCCTACGGCCAGGCGCAGGCACCGCAGAAGATCGCCCGGCTCATCACCGAGATCGTCGATCAGCTGGGCCTGCGCGGCGGAATCATGACGGTGGGCCTGGGCTCGCCCTGCGGCATCGGCGGCGGCCGCCTCTCCCTGCCGCAACGCCAGAAGCTGGGCCTCGCCCGAGCGCTCCTGAAGCGGCCGGACATCCTGATCCTCCACGATCCCCTGGGTCCGCTCGACCTCAACGAGCAGGCAGAGATCCGCGGCCGCGTTCTCGCCGAGTGCGCCGGGCGCACGGTGATCTGGGCCCTGCAGCACCCGGAGTGGGCCGAGGCCTTCGAGCAGGTGATCGAGCTCGAAGGCGGGCGGGTGGTCCGCTTCGGTCCCTCTGGCGGGAAGCCCGCCCCGGCCGCTAAGCTCGTGGCGGCCTCATAGCCCGGGAGACGACGCCGCGCATGACCCTTCAGCAAGACGTGGACGTGCTGCGTAAGGTTCCGATCTTCGCCAAGATCGAGCCGGCGAAGCTGAAGCTGCTCGCCTTCACGAGCGAGCATCTCGAGTTCATGCCCGGCGACGCGCTCTGCCGTCAGGGCGAGCCGGGCGATGCGGCCTACATCGTCCTCGAGGGCGAGGCCGACGTCCTCGTGCAGACGGAGCGTGGGCCCATGAAGGTGGCCCATCTCGGCCGGCACGACATCGTGGGCGAGATCGCTATCCTGTGCGACGTGCCGCGCACCGCGACCGTCGTCGCCACCACCCGGCTCGTGGCCTTGCGCGTCTCCAAGGACGGTTTCTTCAATCTCGTGACCCAGTTTCCGCAGGTGGCGATCGAGGTGATGCACGAGCTCGCCTCCCGCCTGCTCCAGACCACGACCCGGCTCACCGAGGTGTCGGCACGCCTGCGCGAGCTGGAAGCGGCCGAGCACTAGGACAGGACGATGACCCGCCTCCACACCGGCCGCTGGCCCACGCGGCTGAGCGCCGCCCTCGACTGGCTCGTGCGCGAGACGGCCGGCCAGCCCTTCGTCGACAATCTGTACGCGGAGTTCTGCGAGCGGCTTCGGGCCGAGGGCCTGCCGCTCGACCGCGCCACCATGCATCTTCGCACGCTCCACCCGCAGTTCATGGGCGCGCGTCTGCTCTGGCGGCCCGGTATGAAGGAGGCCGAGCTGGCCACGATCGGGCACGCCATGTTCGACGATCCGCGCTTCCTGAACAGCCCGATCCGGGCCCTCTACGAGGGGGCCGACGGCATCCGCCAGCGGCTCGACCTGCCTCCGCCCGAGAACGGCGAGGAGTACGGCATCTATGCCGAGCTCCGGGCGGAGGGCATGACCGACTACGTGGCGCTGCCGATGCAGTTCACCGACGGCAAGCGGCACGCCGCCACCTGGGCGACGCGGCAGCCCGGCGGCTTCAGCACGGCCGATCTCGTCGAGATCAACGACGTCCTCCCCGTGCTCGCCATGGCGGTCGAGATCCGGCTCAACCGGCGCATCACGAAGAACCTGCTCAACACCTATGTCGGCCGGCACGCCGGCGAGCGCATCCTCTCGGGCGAGATCCGCCGCGGCAGCGGTGCCACGGTGCGGGCCGCGATCTGGAACTGCGATCTTCGGGGCTTCACCTGGATCGCCGAGCGCTGGCCGCGCGACGACGTGATCGGCTGGCTCAACGAGTATTTCGACGTGATGGCGGCTCCTGTGGAGCGGCACGGCGGCGAGATCCTGAAGTTCGTGGGCGACGGCATGCTCGCGATCTTCCGCCTCGAAGAGCCCGAAGCCTGCTTCAACGCGCTCCAGGCCGCGATCGAGGCCAGACGCGGCATGGCGGAGCTCAACGTGCGGCGGCGCCAGCGCGGCGAGTTCGAGCTCGGCTTCGGCTTGGCGCTCCATGTCGGCGACGTGATGTACGGCAATATCGGCACGGCCACCCGACTCGACTTCACCGTGATCGGGCCCGCCGTCAACGTCGCCGCGCGCCTGCAGACGCTGAGCAAGGAGCTGCGCCGCCAGGTACTGCTCTCGGCGCCCTTCGCCTATCTCTGCGGCTGCAGCGCGGAGTTCCTGGTCCCTCTCGGACAATACCCTCTGCGCGGGGTGGAGGCGCCCATGGACGTGTTCGGGCTGGCCGAGGAGCGATGATCCTCGGCCGTCTCGCCCGAGCGCTCGGCTACGATCTGATCCCGCGCCGCAAGCGCCGCGACCTCGACGCGCAGCGCGTCTTCACCTTGCAGCACCAGGGAATCGAGGCCGTGATCGATGTCGGCGCCAATATCGGCCAGTATGCCACCCGCCTGCGCGCCGCCGGCTGGCGCGGACCCATCCTCTCGATCGAGCCCGTACCCGAGGTGAACCGGGAGCTGGCGCGGCGGGCCGCCTTCGATCCGCTCTGGGAGGTCCTGCCGCCGCTGGCTTTGGGCCATACCGAAGGCGAGGCCGTGCTCGAGGTTTCGGCCGAGAGCGACATGAGCTCCACCTTGCGCCAGTCCGACACCTTGCGGGCGATCTCGCCGAGCTCAGCGGTGCTGCGGCGTGTCGTCGTGCCGCAGTACCGTCTGGATCGGCTCGCCGCGATCGAGGCCCGCCCGTGGCGGCGGCTGTTCGTCAAGATCGACGTGCAGGGGGCCGAGCCTGCGGTGCTCGCCGGCATGGCGGGCTTGTGGGAGCGGGTGCAGGGGCTCGAGCTTGAGCTGGCGCTCTTCCCGCTCTACGAGGGCGAACGGCCCTGGCTCGAGCTCGTGACGGACCTCGCGCAGCGCGGCTTCAAGCCCTATCTCTTGTTCCCGGGCTATTTCGCGCGGGCGCTGGGCCGGCAGGTCCAGCTCGATGCCGTGTTCTACCGCGACTGAGACGGCGCTGCCGTCGCCGGCCGGCGGCTTGCGCCGGCCGCTCCACCCACCTTGGGACCTCTCGACGATGTCAGCGCCTGGAACCTTGAGCTCGGTTCTCCCCCCGATCCACCGCGCCGGCTGGCCGTTCATCGCGGCCTTCCTCGTGGCGGCGATCCTGCTGGGCCTCCTGTGGGCGCCCCTGTTCTGGCTCGGCCTTCTCGCCACCCTTTGGTGTGCCTATTTCTTCCGCGATCCCGTGCGCGTGACGCCCGACGATCCGGCGCTGGTCGTGAGCCCGGCCGACGGTGTCGTCGTCACCACGGCCGAGCGCGTGCCGCCGCCCGAGCTCGAGCTGGGCGACCGGCCGCTGCCGTGCATCGGTATCTTCATGAACGTGTTCGACGTCCACGTGAACCGCACGCCGGTGATCGGCACGGTCGTGCGCCGCGCCTACCATCCCGGCAAGTTCCTCAACGCCTCGTTCGACAAGGCCTCCGACGAGAACGAGCGCCAGTCCTGGAAGATCCGGACGGCGAGCGGCCGCGAGATCGGCCTCGTCCAGATCGCGGGGCTCGTGGCCCGGCGCATCGTCCCCTTCGTCGGCGAGGGCGCCGTCCTGGCGGCGGGCCAGCGCGTGGGCCTGATCCGCTTCGGCAGCCGCTGCGACGTCTATCTGCCCGAAGGGGTCGAGCCTCTCGTGCTCGTGGGCCAGCGGGCCCTTGCCGGCGAGACCGTGCTCGCCGATCTCTTCGGCAACCAACCGAAGCGCCAAGGACGTGCCAGCTGATGATGCTGCGGACCCGTCACCGCCAGGTTCGGATCACGGCGCTGCCGCTGCTCCACCTCCTGCCCAACATGATCACCATCCTGGGCTTGTGCGCCGGGATGAGCTCGATCCGCTACGCGCTCGACGGCCGCTTCGAGCTCGCCGCCTCCCTGATCGGTGCCGCCGTCGTGCTGGACGGGCTCGACGGCCGCTCGGCGCGGATGCTGAACCTCACGAGCAAGCTGGGTGCCCAGCTCGACAGCCTCGCCGATTTCCTGAGCTTCGGCGTGGCGCCGGCCGTGCTGGTCTATCTCTGGACGCTGCACGACGTGCGCGGGATCGGCTGGGCGATCGCGATGCTGTTCGCGACCTGCTGCGCCCTGCGTCTCGCCCGCTTCAACACCGAGCTCGACCTGCCCGACCGGCCGCGCTGGACCTATTACTTCTTCACCGGCATTCCGGCACCGGCCGGCGCCGGCCTCGCCCTCATGCCGCTCATGCTCTCCTTCGTCGTGGGCGACGGCTGGCCGCGTGCCTGGACGCTGAGCGCCGTTCTCCTCGTCTTCGTCGGCATGATGATGGTGAGCCGGGTGCCGACCTTCTCGATCAAGCGCATACGGATCGAGCCGCACATGGTGCTGCCCACACTGCTCATCGCCTTCGTCGTCATCGCCGGCCTCGTGGTCGAGACCTGGCTCACCTTGTGCGTGATCGGCGTGCTCTATCTCGCGAGCATCCCCTTCGCCGTCATGTCGGCGCGGCGGATGCGCCAGCGCGAGCAGGCGCCCGCGGCGGCGGAGGCCGGCGAGAGCGCGCCGCAGCCTGCGGCCGATCGCTCGCAGAGCACCACCGATCGCGTCGTGACCATCGGGCCGCGGCAGCAGCGGCCGCACTGATTCCGGCCGGAACGGACGGAGGCGGCCGCCCTTGCTCGACGCCGCCCTCCGTCCGCTGATCGACCCGCCGCTCGATCGGATCGGCCGTGCGCTGGCTGCGCGCGGCGTTTCGGCCGATGCCATCACCGTCACGGGCTTCGGCCTCGGCCTCCTCGCCATGCTCGCGATCGCCGGCGGCGCCTATGGAACGGGGCTCGTCCTTCTTCTCCTGAACCGTCTCGCCGACGGGCTCGACGGTGCGGTGGCGCGCCACAGCCGGCTCACCGATCTCGGCGGCTTTCTCGACATCGTCCTCGACTTCATCACCTATGCCGGCCTGGTCTTCGCCTTTGCGGTAGCCGAGCCCGCGGAGAACGGCCTTGCCGCCGCCTTCCTCCTGTTCGCCTTCATGGGCACGGGCTCGTCCTTTCTCGCGTTCGCGATCATGGCGGCGAAGCGGCGGCTCGCGACCGAGCGGCGCGGCCGGAAGTCGCTCTACTATCTGGGCGGCCTCACCGAGGGCAGCGAGACGATCCTGTTCTTCGTGCTCGCCTGCCTGCTGCCGGGCTGGTTCCCGCTCCTGGCCTGCCTGTTCGGGGGCTTGTGCTGGCTGACCACGCTCGGACGCATCCTGGCCGGCCGGCAACTGCTGCGCGATGCCGGCGATGCGGCCGCTTGAACCGCGACGGGGTGTTCGCCATAAGGCGAACGGAGCTGCCCCAGTATCCCGGACGCCGGAGGACGGCATGGCCTACCGCACGATCCTGCTCGAGCTGGTCGACGACGTGCAGAACGAGGCGCGCATTCTGTGCGGGCGTCGCCTCGCCGAACGCTTCGACGCCGAGCTCGTCGGCATCCACGTCTCGCTGCCGCCGTTCGTGCCGGTCGGCTACGGCGAGGGTGCGGCTTATGTCGGCCCCGAGATCTTCGAGGCGCAGCGTGAGGCCAACCGCCTGATCCGCGAGCGGGTCGAGGCCACGTTCCGGCGCCTGTGCGACCCGGCGCGCATGGCCGTGCGCGATCTCTACGAGGAGGGCGATCCCGGCACGGTGATCGCCGAGGCCGCCCGTGGCGCCGATCTCGTGCTGGCGGCGCAGGAGAGTGTGAGCGGCCTCGACGCGCTGGCCCCTCAGCCGATCGACCACGTCATCCTGAGCGCCGGCGGGCCGGTGCTGATGCTGCCGCGCCAGGGCCTCCCCGAGACCATCGGCCGGCGCGTGGTCGTCGCCTGGAACGGCTCGCGCGAGGCGGCGCGCGCCCTCAAGGATGCGCTGCCGTTCCTGGTGACGGCCGATGCGGTGATGCTCGTGGCGGGCGGCGAGGATGCCGCCCGGAGCCTCGATGCGGCCACGGCTCTTCTCAAGCGCCACGCGGCACCGGTGCAGGCGCGGCAGCTTCCGGCCGGGAGCAGCGCCGGCGCCATGCTGCTCGAAGCCGCGGCGGTCGAGAGCGCCGATCTGCTGGTGATGGGGGCTTACGGCCACTCGCGCCTGCGCGAGATCGTGCTGGGGGGCGCTACCCGCGAGGTGCTACGCCGCGCGGGCCTGCCGGTGCTGTTCAGCTGCTGAGGCGCCGGCCCGCACCAGGCCGAACAGCGTCAGCACGAGGAGGCCCGCCGAGAGCACGCCGTTCCAGCCCGCGAGCGAGAGCCCGAGCACGGTGAGCGGCACCTGATCGCAGCGGGCGGGGGCGGCCGCGAGCTGGGCCCTGAGCTCCTCGATGCTCGTCGCCTGCCCGCTGGCGATGCAGGATTCGGGGAGCTGGAACCAGCCCTGCTCGACGCCGACATGGAAGAAGGCGAGCCCGGCATTGGCCGCGAACGCCAGGGCGATGATCGCGAGCGCCGTGCGCGGGTAGCCGAGCCAGAGCCCGGCGAGGCCGACGACGATCACGACGAAGTAAGGGATGCGCTCGTAGTAGCACAGATGGCAGGGCTCGTAGCCCGCATATTGCAGCAGGAAGGCGGCCGCGAGGGCGGCGGCCGAAGTCGCCGCCAGGGCGAGGAGCCAGCGGGCGGCCGGCTGCCGGGCTGTTCCGGGCATGGGTGGCATCGCGGATCCCCTAGACGTAGCGCAGCACGACGAAGCCGAGGACGATCAGCGCGGCGAAACCGGTCGTCACGAGCGTCAGCCGCTCCTCGACGAAGCTCTTGATGGGCGCGCCGAAGGCCCGGAGCAGGGCAGCGACCAGGAAGAAGCGCGCCCCTCTGGTCACGATCGAGGCCAGGATGAAGACCGGCAGGTCGAAGCCGGCGAGCCCGCTCGCGATGGTCACGAGCTTGTAGGGAATGGGGGTGAGCCCCTTGATCAGAATGATCCAGACTCCCCACTCGTTCCAGGTCGCCTGGAAGGCCGCGAACTTCTCGCCGAGGCCGTAGAAGCGGATGATCCACTCGCCCAAGGTCTCGAACAGGAAGAAGCCGATCGCGTAGCCGGCGAGCCCGCCCAAGACCGAGGCCACCGTGGCGACGAGCGCGATCCGCCAGGCGCGATCCGGTCGGGCCAGCACCATGGGCACGATCATGGCATCGGGCGGGATCGGGAAGATCGAGCTCTCGAGAAAGGCGACGACCGCGAGCGCGCGGTCGGCGTAAGGCCCCGAGGCCTGGAGCATCATCCAATCATAAAGCCGTCTTAGCACGGCATTGCACTCCGAGTTAACATCGGCCGGCTGACGATCGTCCGGGCAGCGATCCGATCATGCCCGAGCGCGGTTAAGCAGGCTTAAACCACATTCGGTCAAGCTGCGGTAACGGGAGCGGCAACGTGACGGATAGCGGGTTGGCAGGTCTCCTCGGCGGCGCATCGGCGCTGGTGATCGTGATGCTCCTCCTGGCGCTCGTGCTCGTCTTCATGGGCGTGCGCTCGGTGCCGCAGGGCAGCGAATGGACGGTCGAGCGCTTCGGCCGCTATACCCGCACGCTCGCACCGGGGCTCAACCTGATCCTCCCGTTCGTCGACCGGATCGGGGCGCGGATGAACATGATGGAGCAGGTGCTGGATGTGCCGCAGCAGGAGGTGATCACCCGCGACAACGCGATGGTGAAGGTCGATGGGATCGTGTTCTACCAGGTCCTCGACGCCGCCAAGGCGGCCTACGAGGTGAGCGGGCTCGACAACGCGATCATGAACCTCACCACGACCAACATCCGCACCGTCATGGGCTCGATGGACCTCGACGAGCTGCTCTCCAGGCGCGACGAGATCAACGGCCGCCTGCTCCAGGTCGTGGACGAGGCGACCCAGCCCTGGGGTGTCAAGGTGACCCGGATCGAGATCAAGGACATCACCCCGCCGCAGGACCTGGTCGATGCCATGGCGCGGCAGATGAAGGCCGAGCGCGACAAGCGCGCCGTCGTGCTCCAGGCCGAAGGCGAGAAGGCGGCCGCCATCCTTCGGGCCGACGGCCTGAAGCAGGCGGCGATCCTGGAAGCCGAAGGCCGCAAGGAGGCGGCCTTCCGCGCCGCCGAGGCGCGCGAGCGCCAGGCCCAGGCCGAGGCCAACGCGGCGGCGATGCTCTCGAAGGCCCTGGCCGAAGGCAACGTGCAGGCGGCGAACTACTTCGTGGCGCAACGCTACCTCGAAGCGCTCACGGCCTTCGCCGCGAGCCCGAACCAGAAGACCCTGATCCTGCCGGTCGAGGCGACCGGGATCTTGAGCTCGCTCGCGGGTATCGGCGAGCTCGCACGCGAGGCGCTCGGCCGGCGGCCCGACGGCGACGGCCGGCCGGGCGCGGGTCCCTGGGGCGGCAAGCCGTGACCCCGGCTCCCTGGCACTGGCTGGTCCTGGGGGGTGTCCTCCTGCTGCTCGAGGCCTTCACCATGGGCTTCGCCTGCCTCTGGCTCGCGGTCGGCGCCGGGCTCACCGGCCTTCTGCTCTGGCTCGTGCCGGCCCTGCCGTGGCAGGCGCAGGTCCTGGCCTTCGCCCTGTGCGCCGTCGGCGCTCTGGGCGGCTGGCGCTGGTGGCGCCGCCGCTCGCCGGTGCTCCCGGCCGATCCCGCGCTCAACCGCCGCGGGGCGAGCCATGTCGGCGGCGAGACCGTGCTCGTGGCCGGCATCGGCCCCGGCCACGGCCGGGTCCGGGTCGCCGACGGCACCTGGCTCGCCGACGGTCCGCCGCTCCCGGCCGGAACGCGGGTCAGGATCGTCGGTGCCGACGGGCCCGTGCTGCACGTGGTGCCGGCCGGGGAGGTGCACCCGGACGGGCCGGCCGCCGCGACCACCGACCGGCCGTCGGCCCGAGCCTAGAACGAGGGGAGGAGCGAGCCCATGCTCGATGCCGCACTGCAACAGTCGGGCAAATCCGACCGGCTCGATCCTGGCGCATGGAACTTGTGCGACGGCCAACCATTCTGTGGCTCAAGTCACAGCGCCGTAAGGCGGCACGATGCATCCTGCGATGAGGAAAGAGCAGCCGCCATAGGCGGCTTCGGACGAGGTAGACCCATGTACCGGCTCGAGAGTTCCCATGCGATGGTGACGGCCCGGCTCGAGCGCGGGCGCGGCCCCGTCGAGGGCCAATCGCTGCCACGGCCTCGCCAGCCGGCCGACATCGCCGGCAAGCATCTCCAGGTCTGCCGCGAGTACGAGGCCACGCGCCTGATCCTGGCGGCCCTCGGCCGCCGGCGCGGCCCGCTCGACTGATCGTTCCGACCCGAACCGCACACGCTTCCGAGGCCCATCGGACCCGAGACGAAGACGAGCCACCCCGAGAGAGCCGGAGCGGTCGCCCGCCCGGATCGGGAGCGGCGAGCCGGCATCGCCGAACGTGGCGTCGCCGGCGCGAGGCGGGAGCCGGCGGCAGGTGAAGAAGACCGGGGTGGAAGCCCCTCGCACGCTGCGGCACCGGTTCAGGGCCCTTGCGCGGCCTTGCACGCCTTTTCGAGCTCGCGGCTGCCGAGCCAGTTCAGGGTTTTGGCATCGATCGCGATCCCCGCCAGCGCCTGCCGCAGCTGCCACAGGTCGATCCCGCCGCGATACGCGGGCCATTTCGGCCACTTCAGCGCACAGATCGCCTCCGCCAGGTCCAGCTCCTCCGCCAGACGCGGCGCCCGGCGG
>NZ_JBBLZC010000083.1:0-764 GCF_037908215.1 Benzoatithermus flavus
TTGCAGTTGATAAAGCCAAGATTGAAGCTATTGAGAGTTGGCCGCAGCCCAAAACGGTCACACAAGTGAGGAGTTTTCTTGGCCTCGCTGGATTCTATAGGCGTTTTGTGAGAGATTTCAGCACCATTGCTGCACCTCTCAATGAGCTTACAAAGAAGGATGTGCCTTTTGTTTGGGGTACCGCACAGGAAGAAGCCTTCACGGTATTGAAAGATAAGTTGACACATGCTCCTTTACTCCAACTTCCTGATTTTAATAAGACTTTTGAGCTTGAATGTGATGCTAGTGGAATTGGATTAGGAGGTGTGTTATTACAAGATGGCAAACCTGTTGCATACTTTTCTGAAAAATTGAGTGGGCCTAGTCTGAATTATTCTACTTATGATAAAGAATTATATGCTCTTGTTCGGACTTTAGAAACATGGCAACATTATTTATGGCCCAAACAATTTGTTATACATTCTGATCATGAATCTTTGAAACATATTAAAAGTCAAGCTAAACTGAATCGTAGACATGCTAAATGGGTTGAATTCATTGAGACTTTCCCTTATGTCATTAAACACAAGAAGGGTAAAGAAAATGTTATTGTTGATGCATTGTCTCATCGCTATACTATGCTTTCACAACTTGACTTCAAAATATTTGGTTTGGAGACCATCAAAGATCAATATGTGCATGATGCTGATTTTAAAGATGTATTGCAGAATTGTAAAGAAGGAAGAACCTGGAACAAGTTTGTCGTTAATGATGGATTTGTGTTC